>JAQUNZ010000010.1 GCA_028717345.1 Candidatus Methanoperedens sp. | reverse complement strand
TTTTCAGGCTCGGGAATAACGAACTTGTGCTTATCCAGGTGCTTGATCCTGTGGAAAAGAACCTTGACCTTGGCGGGGAGGCGCGGTTGATAGACCTTGAGACCGAACAGAAACTTGACATCTATGCAAGCCCGCGTCTTCGAACTGAATACCAGAAGCGCCTCGCTGACCATATCGCAAAAATAAAAGAGCCAGGCATTCAGGTTGGAGCCGATTTCCACACGGTTACAACGGACATTCCGGTATTTGAAGCTATATTCCAGGTCATAAACAAGAGAGAAGCTGCTGAAAAATAGAGGTTATTTACTGAATAATATGAAATTAGAATTACTTATGAAAATTCCAGAAAGGAGAATAGATGAAGGATTGGCAGCATACGCACAGAGACTTTCTGAACTGTATTCAAAAACATATAGTACTGAAGCCAGGAAACACAGGGGGCAGTTCTTCACTCCAGAACAGGTAAGTGCGTTCATGGTAAGTCTTTTTGGAATTCCCAACAAGACAATTCGTCTTCTTGATCCGGGGGCAGGCACAGGTATTCTAACTGCTGCCTTTTGCGAACGATTATTAAACAATGGAAAAACTGAAAACTTAACCATAGATGTATATGAGAATGATCCCAATATTCTGCCATTTTTAACAATGGTTTTGGAATCATGTAAATCAGAATTAGAATATAAAGGACTTGTTGTTGAATACAATATTTATGAAACGGATTATGTTTTACATAATAAAAGATATTTTACAAAGTCTGATCTAATGTGGAATGGTGAGAAACCCGTTTCATATGATTTTATAATATCAAATCCCCCATATTATAAAATAGATATTGAATCTCCCCAGGCAATTGTAATGAATGAATTGATTTCAGGACAGCCTAACATTTATGCTCTTTTTATGGCATTGTCTGCGAGCATGTTAAATGCTGATGGAGAGATGGTATTTATCACTCCAAGGAGCTTTTGTTCTGGTTTGTATTATAAAAAATTCAGACAATGGTTCCTTAGAAAGGCTCAGATAACTAATATCCATATTTTCGAATCAAGAAAGGAAATTTTTGATCAGGATGAAGTTCTTCAGGAGAATATAATCATAAAAGCAAAAAAATTAAAAATTTCAGAAAAACCAAACAAAATAACAATAAGCGAAAGCAAAAACAAACATTTTACTAATATTAGCAAACTCGAAGTCCGATCAGAAGATGTCATATTCCGTAAAAATGGCGATATTTTCATAAGAATACCGACTTCACCTCTTGATATTGAGATCCTGCATGTTATTGACTCATGGCCCAATACATTGAAAGAGCTGGGTCTTGAGATTTCTACGGGTCCAGTTGTATCATTTCGTGCTGAGGAGTATTTACTGCCAGAATTAACAGAAATACCGGCATCTGTTCCTCTTTTATGGATGCATAACATGAAAGATATGAGTATTGTATCATCTATTCATAAAGAAAAAAAAGCGTCTGCGATACAGGTATCCAGTGAAACAAAACATCTTTTATTGCCTGTTAAAAATTACGTGCTCGTTAAACGGTTCAGTTCAAAAGAGCAGAAGCGCAGGTTATATGCATCTGTGTTGTTGGAATCTGAATTTCCCCATAAAAACGTGGGAATAGAGAATCATGTAAATTATATTCACAAGCCAGGCGGAAACTTATCTGTCATTGAAGCATTTGGTATTGCCTCATTATTGAATACGACTATTATTGATAAATTCTTTAGATCGCTCAATGGCAATACGCAGGTAAATGCCACGGACATAAGGAGTTTACCATTGCCTGATATTGAAAACATCAGAAAAATCGGAAAGGCTGTTTACGAATCTGCATCTTATAAGAATGGAATAGATTTAGACGGTATTATTGCAGGAATTCTGGGATTGAATTTTGAAAAACAAAGCCTTAACAGGTGATTTTAAAAAATGAGTAAAATCGAAGACGCAGTTGCGATACTAAAAACAATGGGATTACCTGCAGCGCAACAGAATGAAAGATCGGCATTAACATTACTGGCTCTGCTGGATTTAGAAAAAGATACACCATGGGCTGCATCAAAAAAGCGAACCATACGGATTCATGATATTATTATTTTCATTCAGGAAAATTATGCCAGGCAATACGCTGAAAACACAAGGGAAACGATACGGCGCCAGACGCTCCATCAATTCGAGCAGGCTGGAATCGTTGTCCGGAATCCTGATGATCCCTTCAGACCTACAAACAGCCCTAATACCGTTTATTCAATTTCAGATGATGCTTTGGAGGTCATAAGAACATATAGCAAATCAAATTGGCAATCTGCTGTGGAAATATTTGTGAAGAATAAGGGTAAACTGATCGATAAATACGAGAAACGTAAAAATAAATATCTCATACCCGTCGATTTGCCTGATGGAACCTCAGTTAAATTTTCACCCGGTAAGCATAATGAACTCCAGGTAAAGATTATTAAAGAATTCCGGGCAAGATTTTGTCCGGATACAAAAGTTGTGTATGTAGGCGATGCTGCAAGAAAGCTACTATATACAGACGAGATTTTGTTAAATGAATTGAAAATTCCGATAACAGAACATGATAAATTGCCTGATGTCATTCTTTACGACAGACAAAAAAACCAGCTTTTCCTGATAGAAGCAGTAACGGCGCATGGTCCATTATCCCCCAAGCGCCAGCATGAACTGGAGGTTACTTTAAAAGAGTGCACAGCCAGGAGGATATACGTCAGCGCATTTCCGGATTTTCGTGAGTTTAAGAGGCATATTGATAATATTGCATGGGAAACCGAGGTATGGATAGAGAACAATCCTGATCATATGATCCATTTTAACGGGTTAAAATTTGTGAGGTGAAAAATGGCTGATCCACTGACCTCGCTGCTCACCAATCCTGTGCAGTTCGCAAACCAGATCGGGCTTTATGCGCTTCTGTCAATTATTCCTCTCATAATCATATATTTACTGCGCCCCAGACCCCTCAAGATAAAGATACCTTCGCTCATGTTCCTGATGGACATTGAAAAGAAGAAGCGGCTTAACGTATTCAGAAAGTTCCTGAAAGACCCGCTGTTCCTGATGCAGCTTTTCGTCCTGATACTTACCTCGCTTGCGGTTGCAGAACCTTTTATTATTGCGAACGAGGAGCTTGGCGGAGGTCACACAGTTCTCATCCTTGACGCTTCAGCAAGCATGCAGGCTGATGGAAGGTTTGGTCGCGCTGTGGAAGAGGCAAATAAATTCCTGAGTTCAAAGAACACCGTGATTCTTGCTGAGAACGTGCCCGTTATGGCTGTGAAAGAAGTGCCTGCCGGGAGCGCATCTGATACCATGAAAAAATTAAAGGCAAAAGCCACGACTGCCGACATTTCTGGCGCCATGATGCTTGGGCGAAAGATGCTTCCTGAAGGCGGCAGGATGGTGGTTGTTTCAGACTTTGCAAGCTGGACAGGGGAAGACCCCGCAGTTACAAAGAGCCTTGCGGAAGCCAATGGGATCAATGTAGAATTTGTGACGGTGACAGGGAAAACAGACAATATAGGGATAGTTGGAGGATGGTTTGAAGGCAGCGATTACAGGATAATTGTCAAAAACTTCAATAAGGGTTCTCAGACAGTGAAGCTTGAAGCTGCTACGGATGGCGCTAATATACTTTCCACAGATCTTAATATCCAGGGTGAGTCGAATGAATATTTCACGATAAGCAACCTGAGACCAGGTGAGACAAAAATATCTATTGATGCAAAAGACTCACTTTTGGTTGATAACAATGCCTATGTTATAATACCGGTATCTGTTAAAAAGGACATTCTTTACATTACTGAAAATATAAAAAATCCTTCCATCGTGGCACTTAAACTTGCTCCTTTTACAACAGTCCAGAAAGCAGATACAAAGAGCATCCCGTCATTGTCTGCATATCCTATCGTGTTCGTGAGCGGCTCTCTTTCCGCTGATGGTGTAAAGAGCCTTTCAGAGCATGTAAACGGCGGAAGAAATGCGGTGATAATAGCATCTCCTGAACTTGTGAACATGGAAATGCTGCCTGTGGAACTGGGGGACATTTCAAATGAGACCTCTCTTAATGTTGTGCGGGGAAGCAGGATGACAGAGGATATCGGGATCGATAAAATAAAAGTTAAAAAACATTTCAAAGCCACACTTAAAAGAGGTGCAGTGACTCTTGTGGAAGCAGGGGATAAGTCTCCCATGCTTGCTTACTGGAAATACGGGAAAGGGATAGTTATCTATTCCGGGCTTGCTGATCCGTCTGGCGATAATATCTTCGACCCATTGAATACGAATGTATGGAACGATTTTCACGCACTGCCCGAATATCCGCTTTTCTGGAAACAGATGCTTGAATGGATAACAGGAAGCCTTGATGTGAGTGAATATAACGCAAAAACAGGGCAGTATATCAATCTTCCGGCGCGGGAGACGGTGAAAACACCGAGTGAGAGTATCACCACTGACATGCTTCTTCTCGATGAGGTCGGTGTTTATGAGTTACCGGATAAGAAGGTGGCTGTAAACCTGTATGATGAGAAGGAATCAAACCTTGCAGGCGGCGGGATAACCACGCAGCCATCTGAGAAGAAGGAGATATCTTATAATACCCAGATAGTCCGCGCACCCAAGAATCTTGATGTATATCTTATTATAATAGCAATTTTACTTGTTATAATGGAGCTTTATTACCTGCACTGGAGGGGCGAGCTATAATGGATTTTCCCCAGTTCGCAAATCCCCTCGTATTCCTCCTGATCAGCCCTGTTGTGCTTGGGGGACTGTATGCCATGAGGAAGGGTGTATCAAAATACCTGGTTCTCTCACGCGTTATCATTCTCTGCCTATTGATAACTGCGCTTGCATCACCTTTTACTATGGGAATGACTACGGTAAAGGATGACGCCCCCAGGATCACAGTGCTCACTGATAAGACCATGAGTATGGACATTTTCAATAAAGATACGGGACAGAAAATATACGAAGCTATTAAATCAAAGACTCCCACCACATTCAGGGAGTTTGCGGGTATGACCTCGCCAGTGGGCGATGAGATAATCAGCGCGTCAGAAAACAACCATATCGTGCTTGTAAGCGATGGGAATGCCAATTACGGAAAAGATCTTTCTGATGCCATCACCTTTGTCTCAAAGACCGGAACGCGGGTGTTCGCTGTTAATCAGAAGCTGCTGCACAACGATTTGAGCGTTGAGATAGCTGGCGCAAAGAACCTTATTATCGGGAATGAGAACGTATTCAGTATCGTGGTGAGGCAGGCAGGCGAAAGCGCAAGCTACAGGCTTGATGTAAAAGTTGATAATAATCCTGTGAATCTACCGGATGAAAGCAAGAACATCATACAGAAAGAACGAACAAAAACCATCCAATTTTCATACACCTTTAAGACACTGGGAACGCACAGTTTGGAGGCAACCATAACGCCTGCAGGCGAGGATTGGTTCCCGATAAATAATAAGTTCTATAAGTCTGTGTATGTTGTGCCAAAACCCAAAGTGCTTGCTATAACAGATGATACAGGCTCGTCGCTTTATCAAATAATCGAAAGCCTGTATGCTGTTGACCGCACAGGCTCTGTTCCTGATGACCTCACAAAATACAGAACTGTGATAATAGACAATAAGGACGCGGCGATGCTGGGGAGTGATTCTCTCAAGAATTATGTTGGCGGAGGCGGAGGGCTGGTGGTCGTTGGCGGAGATGCCTCGTATGATAAGGGGAAATACAACAATTCGCCAGTTGAATCCATGCTGCCTATAATATCAAGGGCGGGTGAGTACAGTGGAGGAAAAAATGTTGTAATTGTGCTTGATGCATCAGGAAGCACTTCTTCATCAGTAGGAATCAATATACTTCCTGGTGAACAATTACAATATGGAGAAACCAGAACAGTTATCGGTGAAATTGATGCAATAGCAATTAGTATTGTTCGAAATATTGGAAGTGATAGTAATGTAGGGGTTGTGGCTTTTGGCGGTGTAATAGCGCCAGTAGATTTAAAATCAATGGGCAGTGCATCTAATAGAAATGAACTAGAAGCTTTTATCCGGGATATTGGGCCCAAATCTGGCGATAATCCTACAGATTTAGAAAAAGGGCTTCAATCTGCAAAAGATATGCTTCAAAAAGTTGGGGGAAAAAAAGAAGTTATAGTTCTAACTGATGGTATGTTGCCTCCAGAAGGCCTTTCACAATCTATTAAGAGTGCTCTCGAACTGAAAAATAGTGGAGTTGAGATTATTCTTGTACAAATGGTGGCTCAAATTCCACAACAAAATTCTGAAAGAACCCCGCTTCAGAATTATAAACTACTAGCTGATGCATTAGGAATTGATGTTAATGTTTTTTTTGTTTCCGAACGTCCTAATCTCATATCTGAAACTGATGGCACGCCTACTCCCACTCCATTAGCGACACCAGAAATCACACGTCAATACTCCATTGCAGCCATAAACACTAACCACTTCATAACCAAATACGTCAATATCACGGCATCTGTTACAGGATACAACGAAGTCACACCAAAATTAGGCGCTGACCGCCTAATAGCCATTTCGGTAGGAATCGCAACAGGAAAGCCCATCCTCACTACATGGGGATTCGGACTTGGGAGAGTGGTTTCATTTACCACCGATAACGGCGGAACTAAAACTGAAGACGGCAAGGCATGTATCGGCACCTGCTGGGCGAGTGAAGTTTACAGCGGCATGAACTCTCAGATTATCTCCTCAATGATCAACTGGGCAATAGGCGACCCGCGCGGAAAGGAAGGCGTGGTGGTGCAGGCTGAGGATATCTGGGGCGGGACGCCGGGCAGGGTCATTGTCACATCGAACACGGTGCCGCAGGTGCAGCTTGATAAGAAGGATATTGCCCTGTCAAGCACGGGACCCACGACCTATGAGACTACGATAAATCCCGACAAAGAGGGTTTCCACGACCTTTCTGGATACGGAATAGCTGTGAACTATCCCATAGAGTACAGGGATGTCGGATTTAACGAAAAGCTCAAAACTATCATCGAATCAAACGGCGGGCGCGTGTACGAAGAGGATGGGGTGGAAGGTCTGCTCTTCATGGATATAAAAGAGAAGGCTACCAGGACAGTGGAGGCGCCGCAGAGCGAAAAGGAGCCTTTCCTGCTGGCTGCGCTCATAATTTTCCTGGTAGAAGTGATCATCAGAAGGATGAAGGATTACAGGAAGGAGAGACCGAAGATAGAGGATAACCTGCCAAGAGTTGAGCATGTGGAGGCGGCGGCTGAAGTCGCGGAATAAGCACGATGATAATGCCATGATATGCATTACCCTTTTAACAAACGTCGAACATGCATTACAGACATTACAATAATAAGGGTTTGTTTATTTTTTAATCTATATATAACTCGATAGTTATCAACTAAAATCTCCCTATATTGCAGATGAGGCAACTCAGGGATTTTATGTCCAATATTAGGAAAACTGAGAAGATTTGAAACAGCATTTTGAATATTTTCATCTGTATCTGTCCATATCGTTTCGAGTCTTTCGCAATAAACTCATGAATATCATATAAATCATTAAGTGCTCGTATTGTCCACTTTATTTTTCGAACCATTTAGAAGTCTCCCTGACGACTTCTTCATGCGAAATAATTCGTCCTTCTTGGACATCTTTCTCTGCAGTTTCAAGTTTTTGCCTGACGTATAGTCGATACATGATTTCATCAATATCTAATTCATCTGGTAGATCTTTTATTAGATCAAAAACTTGCTGTTTAGCTATCATCATGTCTATTTCTTATTTGGTTATTAATAACATAACAGTTTCGCTCTGATTTTCCATCGGTGTTTACAGTGTAAGAGCCAATTGGCTTGCCATATTATGAATATACTTAAAAATAAAAAAAATAGTTAAAAGCTCTCGCTCTTAACTCGTCAGCACGATCTCTATGCTAATATCCTTGGGCACCTGTATGCGCATTAACTGGCGCAGAGCCCTTTCATCAGCATCAAGGTCGATAAGTCTTTTATGAACGCGCATCTCCCAGTGATCCCATGTCGAGCTTCCCTCGCCGTCAGGAGCTTTCCTGGTCGGCACTACCAGCTTTTTGGTCGGAAGTGGAACCGGACCTGAAATACTAACACCGGTCTTTGATGCGATATCTCTGACCTGGGAACAAATCCCGTCAAGAGTAGAGGGACTTGTCCCTGATAAACGTATCCTTGCTTTTTGAGCCATATAAACACCGTTTTAAAAAAAGGTAAGGGATTATATACGCAGTTTGATGTCCTGGACCATGCCTGCTGCAATGGTCATACCCATATCTCTGATCGCAAAGCGACCAAGCTGTGGGATCTCTTTTACCTTTTCGATACACAGTGGTTTCATAGGCTTTATAGTAACGATGGCTGCATCGCCAGCTTTTATGAAATCAGGGTTCTCAGCAGCGACCTGACCTGACTTGGGGTCAAGCTTCTTGAGTATAGCAGTAATCATGCCTGCAACCTGTGCTGTATGGCAGTGGATAACTGGTGTGTATCCTGCTGCGATAGCGGATGGATGCTGCAGAACAACGATCTGAGCTGTGAATTCATCAGCTACGGCTGGTGGTTTGTCTGTATGACCACAAACGTCGCCGCGTCTGATATCCTTCTTCTCAACGCCTCTTACGTTCCAGCCGATATTGTCGCCTGGCACAGCTTCTTTGACTTCCTGGTGGTGCATCTCTATGGATTTGACTTCGCCCACAGCTTTTGCGGGCATGAATATGATCTTGTCGCCTGGCTTCATCTTGCCGGTCTCGACGCGCCCTACCGGAACAGTGCCGATACCTGAGATGGTGTATGAGTCCTGAACAGGGATTCTCAGTGGTAACGTGACTGGTTTCTCTGGCACTTTCAGTTGATCAAGCGCAGCCAGAAGTGTGGGTCCTGTGTACCATTTGGTGTTCTCGCTTGCTTTTGCCAGATTGTCTCCTTTAAATGCTGATGTCGGGATGAAGGTAATGTCATCAGGCTTGTAACCTACCATTTTAAGGAGTGTGGATAGTTCTGCCTTTACTGTATCGAATCTTGCCTTGTCATAGTTGATCTCATCCATCTTGTTGATCGCAATGATCAGCTGTTGGATACCAAGAGTCCTTGAAAGGAATACATGTTCTTTTGTCTGTGACTGGACACCCTCTTTGCCTGCGCATACAAGAATTGCAGCGTCTGCCTGGGAAGCGCCAGTGATCATGTTCTTGACAAAGTCCCTGTGTCCCGGACAGTCCACGATGGTAAAATAATATTTTGCGGTATCGAATCTCTGATGCGCGACATCAATGGTGATACCTCTGTCCCTCTCTTCCTTGAGAGAGTCCATGACCCATGCAAATACGAAGGATTCTTTGCCTTTCGCTTTTGCTTCTTCTCTATACTTTTCAATAATGTGCGGTGGCACAGCGCCAGTTTCAAACAATAACCGCCCTACGAGAGTTGATTTCCCGTGGTCGATATGCCCGATAACCGCTAAATTTAAATGTGGTTTCTCTGCCATATTATTTCTCCTAATATTTCTATTGATATAATGTTTTGTGACCGTATTGTTGTTTTGGTTTTTAAACCTTCCGTTAACCCCGCATTGAAATGCGGGGACTAACAGTATATGTCTTAATCTATGAAATCACTCGGTTTTGGCATTTCGAGTTTAAGTCCTTTCCTCTTCCTGATATCCATTACTACATCATTGAGAATGTTGCCGGGTATTGTTTCAAAACCTGCAAATTCAGTGCTCCACATTGCTCTGCCTTCTGTCGCTGACCTCAGGTCGCCGGCAAAACCGAACAACTGTGAAACAGGGGCTTTTGCTTCGATAATAGTTGTGTCGCCCTCGGATTGCATATCAAGAATAGAACCTCGTCTTCCCTGCATCTCACGCATTGCCCCACCCATCTGTTCCTGGGGCACATGGATGAACACTTTCTGGAAGGGTTCAAGCAATGTCGCTCCTGCCATGAGTATTGCAGCCTGGCAAGCCTGTCTTGACGCGGGTATCACCTGGGCAGGTCCCCTGTGTATTGAGTCTTCGTGGAGTTTTGCATCAATTAATTTAACCATTACTCCCATGACAGGTTCCCTTGAAAGCGGTCCTGCTTTCATGACCTCTTCAAAACCTTCAAGTATGAGTTCCATAGTTTCGTTCAGGTACTGGATACCTTTTGTCATATCGATAAAGACATTGCTTTCGTAGATATGGGTTATTCCTTTCGCCTCATCCTTGCTCATTCCCGCTTTCATCAGGATATCCCTTCGTTCCACTTCCTGCTGTCTCATCGAAACTCCGTTGCTCTTAATGAGTTCGATGACTGCTGGCTTCAGCGGTTCAACTTCGATATAGAACCTGTTATGGTGGTTGGGTGATTTTCCCTCCACAGGTCCTGCATGCGATGTAACTGTTTCCCTGTAAACCACAAGCGGTTTTGACGTTGTAATATCCACGTGCCTGTCACGCTTGATCCTGCCAGCAACGACTTCAAGATGCAACTCTCCCATTCCTGCAAGCAGGTGTTCCCCGGTTTCCTGGTTGATCATTACTTTGAGCGTGGGATCTTCTTTTGCAACCTGTCGCAGCACTTCAACGAGTTTGGGCAGGTCTTTCATATGCTTTGCTTCCACTGCCACCGTCACCACAGGTTCGCTAACATGCCTGATGCTCTCAAAAGGTGTCATGCTCTTGTCTGTGGATGCTGTCGAGCCGACAATGGCGTCGGAAAGACCAGTCACTGCGACTATGTTCCCTGCAGGAATCTTATCTACTTCGATGCGTTCTGCTCCCATGAAAATACCAACAGACTGTATCCTGTTCGGATTTGGCATCCCTGAGATGAATATTTCCTTTCCCCTCTCAAGTGTGCCTGAGAAAAGCCTGCCGCTTGCGACTTCGCCTGCATGCGGATCGGTTGTAATATCTGTTATCATGAGAGCCACTTTGCCGTTGCGGTCAACATTTGTCATGGATTTCCCTATTTCGCTTTCCTTATCGCCGTGCCAGATGACCTTTATGCGTTCTTTCTGGGCATCCACCGGGCTTGGCAGGAACCTTATTATCATGTCGTTCATTACTTCATGAAGCGGGCATTTCTTTGCGAGGTCAGCCTGTTTATCAGCCTGGCAGTATTCGATTATATCCTTGAAAGTGACACCCGTCTTTTTCATATACGGGATGCTTATCGCCCAGTTATTAAGAGCAGAGCCAAAAGCTACTTTACCGATCACAGGGTCAAGTTTCAGTTTGTCATATTCATCCGGTTTCAGACCCTTAACGATCTTATTTACTTTATCGATCACAAGACCAAGTCTCATCTGCATATCCTGCGGAGTGAGCTTGATCTCATTTATGAGCCTGTCCACCTTATTAATGAAAAGTATCGGGCGCACGTTCTCGCGCAGCGCCTGTCGAAGAACTGTTTCGGTCTGCGGCATTGGTCCCTCAACTGCATCCACAAGCACAACCGCTCCGTCCACTGCGCGCATTGCTCTTGTGACGTCACCGCCAAAGTCCACGTGACCTGGTGTATCTATGAGGTTGATGAGGTATTCCTTGCCATCAAACTCATGCACCATTGAAACCGTCGCAGCGTCAATAGTGATACCCCTAGCCTGTTCCTCTTCATCAAAGTCCATGAATAACTGCTCGCCTGCCAGCTCTTGAGAAATCATGCCGGCGCCAGCGAGAAGATTATCAGAAAATGTTGTTTTGCCGTGGTCGATATGCGCTACTGTGCCAATATTCCGGATGAATTCCGGTTTATCCATCAGCACTACAACGCGCTCGACCATTTTCTTTCGTCTGCCCATTATAAATTACCTCTTTTATTGTAAATTTTTGATTCACTATTATTCTAACCTATATAAACACTTTGAAAACCGGGAAAACAGCATGGGGAGTCAAAATAGAGGCTTTTTCATCCTTTTTTCAACCGTTCTACTATATGTTTCTTATTTTCTATCGCCTGCGCCGCCGCCCTGTCCACAGCTTTCTTCATCTCGTCAAAATTTCGCGGTGTTTTCTCTCCCACTAGCTTCTTGATCGGGGTATATGCGGATTCCCTGAAGCGGGGTGTAAAGTCATGGACTTCTCCATTGATCAAAAGTTCGGCTCCCTCACCCTCCTCGATCCTGCCGACAATATCCACAGCCACACCTTCTTTCCGTACGCATTCAAGGATATCATGTGCATGTTCAGGCGGCGCGATTATAAGAAGAGCGTCAAGCGACACTCCAAGGTAATCGATCTCAAGCTCATCCAGCATACTGAGGACTTTCCTGTTCACAAGGGTGCGAAGCTTTTCTTCCTCAAAAACGAGTTTAACTCCTGCGGTTCTTGCAATTTCTTTTGCATCCCCCCGCACGCCGCCGTTGGTAACATCTGTCATTGCGTGTATCTTTTCTATAAGTCCTGCATCAAGCAGCGATTCGCATGCATCGATGAACTTGAGATTAATTGTTTCATCAACGATGTTATGCATTCCGTAATAGAGCGCCGTTGTCGATACAGTTCCCCCGCCAGCGCCCTCGGTCATCATAATGATGTCTCCAGGTGCTGCCTGAATGCGCGCAGTGAGGTTTTCTGCAATGCCCACGGCGCCCACCCCGCCCGTCATCCGCCCGCCAATGACCATGTCCCCTCCGATGCGCAGCGTGCTGCCTGTTATCAGTGGTATGCCTGTCAGTTCTGAGACTGTGGTTATTCCTGCGATATGGTCGAATATCTTTGCCACGTCGCCGTCATCTGCCACATGGATGTCAGAGAGCATAGCCACAGGTCGCGCCCCCATGACATATATGTCCCGCAGCGCGGCGCGGGCTACGTGAAAGCCTGCCAGGAAGGGAAAATCCGAAAGACGCGAGTGCATCCCGTCTATCGTAACTACAACATATTGTCCGCCTGCGCGCACAACACCAGAATCGTCCAGATGCGAAGAATCAATAACAGCTGACGTTCTTCCTATGACTTCTGCTATCTTTTCATGTGTATAGAAATCTCCCATACCCCTTGAACCAACGCCGAATTCACCCATGGTGACACCTGAAGTTGTTGGTGAAAGTAACTCACCTTCAGGTCTGAGGGTGATTTTTGCTTCCACTATAACTGCGCCCGCGATCTCCAGAGCATGCTTACGCGATATGTTCTTTATCTCAAGTATCCTGTCAGCAAGCTTTTCCTTAAGATTCTTATCATTTTGCAGGATACCGCGCTTTGCATATCCTTCAATGTCCATAGCTCTCCACGAAATTTTTCAGCATTTTGAGCCCTATGGCACCGCTTTTTTCGGGGTGGAACTGAGTGCCGACCACATTTCCTGCCTCGTTCGTTATGACAGCAGGGAACTCTAACCCATAATCGCACAGAGCAGCCTGGTGTTTCGCTTCTGTGTGCACATAATATGAATGCACGAAATACACGAATGGACCGTTCTTTATTCCTTTGAGCAGTGGTATCTCCTTCCTGATGATAAGCGAGTTCCATCCCATGTGGGGGACTTTCAGTTCAGATGCGGGGAAGCGAACCACTCTTCCGGGGATTATGTCTATACCCCTGTACATACCGCCTTCTTCGCTCTCGGAGGCGAGCATCTGCATGCCAAGGCAAATACCCAGAAGGGGCTTTCCCTCATTCACTGCATCTTTCACCACACGCGTAAGTGTGGCAAAATGCATCATAGCATCGCGAAAAGCGCCCACGCCGGGAAGTATCAGGGCATCGGCGCGGTCGATGGATGAGGGGTCGTTCGATATCTCTGCTTCTGCGCCAACGTATTGCAGGGCTTTTTCGATGCTGCGAAGGTTGCCAAGTCCGTAGTCGATTATTACGAGTTTCATTTTGTGCTTTTTAACGTATAGGATAGTATAAAGTAGTATCTTATCCCGCTGCTGAAATAGAGAGGTTTGGTCTCTTTAATTTTCAAAGTTAACAAAAATACTTTCGCACCGCTTTCCATATCGCCAAGAAGATCAAAGGGCGGTCAAGCAGGATATTGAGGCAGGAGTTCCCTCACCTGAGAGAATGGTGCGGAGAGCATCTCTGGGCGCCGGGCTGCTATCACGGTTCTGTGGGACATGGATGGGATGTGGTTCAGAAGTATATTTCTTCACAGAATTGTTCGAAAGGTGAGAAAGCTTTATAGGCAAAAAACGATAGCAAGCCCATGTACTTAAGTACGGGGTATAGTGACTTATGATTCTCATCAATCACGAAAAATAGGAATGCTGCCATACTGTTCAAAGAATCATGATGGTGCATCTTTCTTAAATCGAACTGTTCCAAAACAACCTCTTTTTTAGAACAGAAACGAAATGTTCTTATATTCAGAACACTTATAAATATCTGTATGAAATCCAACGGTCACCATGTAGCTAAAGCGGATGATATCCTGAACCAGTGGGGTTTTGTTTCAAATCCATATTATGACCATGAACTTTTACCCGACATACTTTTCGAGTTATTCGTGAACAGGGAAGCAAGTATAGGGGAATTTTATAAGTCCATAAAATTGAATACAAGCATCTTCTGCATTGAAGGTGATTACGGAGTTGGAAAGTCATCATTTTTCAGGAGATGCGCTCTGGGACAGGAACAACTGGACAAATCAAGTATTATAACCAACAAAATCACGATCACAAAAGATGCTGCTGAGACTTCATTTTTTCTTACGGTTTTGAGTGCGGTCATCAATTCTCTTAAGGTGGTTTCGAACCTGAGCCAGAAATCAAAGGATAAGCTTACTGAAATAGAAAATGTTGTAACAATTCAAAGACAGCAAAGTACTGCCGGTTCTATCTATGGTTTTATCGGTCATACAAGAACTTCTGGAAAAAGTGAGCAACATTCACCAAAGTACACGAATTTAAATATGCTTTCTGATTTATCAGAAATTGGTGAAATCTGCAAGGTCGAACTGGATAAGAAAATAATACTACCTATAGATGATCTCGAATCAGAAAAATGTGACCTTGATCAGGCTATATATCTGGTGGGATTGCTCAGAGACCTGATATTTACCGACAATTATGTTGTGATATGTATAGGTGAACCCGGACTGAGAGAAAAATTATCATCGAGTGGACGGACAAGATCCATATTTGGCGAGAGCATTATCTTAAGTGAATTGTCTGTCGATGATTTTATACAAGCAATTGATAAGAGGTTGAAATATTTTGGTAATAATAGTAGTTATATCCCCCCATTTGACGAAGATGTATATAAAAAGGTTCATGAATACAGTTACGGAGACATCAGATGGGCATTTAATACCCTAAACAGGATATTTGAAGTACTGATAAGAAAGAACTATATTGTAAGAACATACGGTATTTCTCATGTGCTGCCTCTTCTTCATGAAATCGAATACAAAGCGTTCTCTTCTCTGGAGAGCAATGAGCAAAAACTATTATCCATATTATTCAAACTTGGGCCGCTTTCTCCAAGTGACAATGAGCTTCAAGATGCCATGGGTTCAGACAGAGCCACCATTCAAAAGTTGGTTCAGAAATTATCAGAAGATAGCAGCTTATTACGAAAGAAGAAAGTTTCAAGAAAATTTATCTATGAGGTTGGACCAATAGTTAAATCGCTTGAAAGTAGTAAAATTTAATAAAAATTGTGCAGTTCCTGATTATTGCCGCAACTTTGTTTATTTATACGAACTGTGCCGGACTTACGCGTTTTTTTGAACAGCAACAAAATGTTCTTTTATCTGGAACAGTTATTAAATTATATAAGAAATCCTGTGGATATGAAGATTCATTTTTTGGTTATATTAATCCACTTATACATCAACCACTCAACAAGCAGCAACGCTATTAGTAATTCCGTAACCGCTATAAGCCTGGTGGGATAGTGCATCGAGAGATAATTGAAATAAAAATCCGGGTACGCCAGTCCCAGGAATTCCATCAAATTATGATACGCGATCAATAGTCCGATAATGAATATCACCAGTATGTTCTTCATTACGAACCTGTCAGCCCGACATGCGCGCGCCTTGATCAGAGCCGGGTCTGTGCTTTTCCATACAGATAGAAATTTAAGGAAAAGGAATAGTCCAAAAATTCCAAAAATAACAGTAATTCCTGAAACAAAGATTGTTAAGTTCTGGATATTTAAAATAAAGGCAAGTGAATTTTCAGTCATACGTTTTTATTAATGTTGATTATCCTATTACATAAATTTTTTCATTTATTAACCACACCAAAGCAAAACAATTATACAATAACCTGCACTTCTTAAGTCCTGTGAAAATCGCGGTCACAAAACTCAGGGAAAAGTCAGAAGGCATCAATGCCCTCTTCAGGCGTTATGGTCATGAAGCGCTCATAATGTCCACAATGGTTTCTGCTGACCCCACCAACCCCGCGCCTCTTGCCACCCTGGCAGAGACGGCATCAAAAGGAGATCTTGACATCCTCATATTCACAAGCGCATTGGGTGTGGATAAGCTCTTTGAGAGAGCACGCCCGGCGAAGAATGTCAGGATAGTGAGCGTGGGACCAAAAACTGCGAAAAAGGTTGGTGAATACGGCTGTACAAGCGAAGTCATATCGGATTTTTCATCAGAGCATTTCGTAAAATACCTGGATGACATCAGGGGAAAGACAATCGGCATAGCGCGCGCAGATGTGCCGAATCCGGAACTTGTAAGCTCGCTGGAATCAGGAGGGGCAACCGTGGTGGAAGCGGCGGCATACAGGCTTGAACCGACAGGTAGCGGATTTGACGATGTATTGACTGAAGCAGATGCTGTTATCTTCACAAGTGCCAGGTCTTTTGAGTATTCAGGCTTTCAGCGCAATAACCACAAAAATATGAAAGTGGCTGCCATCGGAGAAAAAACCGCAAAAGCTATGAGAAGTCATGGCATTGAACCCGATTTCGTTGGAGATGGAACGCTTGAGAGCTGCCTTGCTGTTCTTGGCGGGAAATGACGGTAATGGCTGATGATGGGGAAAAACATGAACTGAGGAACAACATGAGAACATTTACAGAACTTGACAAAAAGATCCTTGCAAAACTTGCGCCAGAACTTGAAGGAACGACAGGACCTGCGCCAGGGCATGACTTTAAGTTCATCCTGCTGCCGGTCTCGCACAAGATATCTGAGTCTTCGGAGGATTTTGCTGCAAGGATAAATAAATTGACAGACGATGAACTGGGATATATCACAGACCTTATCTTGCAGGGGGAAGAGGACACGCGTTCACTTGCTGAAGGGGATTACGACGCTCTTGTTGAAGTTATGGAGAAGAGGCTGCCTGATAAGGCGGCGAAACTAAAGCGAGATAATGAGTGAATGTGCAATTTTGTCATTTTACGACCACTGTATTTCCTTTTACTGTCACGTTCATGGAACTGAAACCTCTTGAAACCCCTTTAAAAATAGGTGGCATATCCTTGAACATGGCTCTTTGAACAGGGTCATAATATATGAATGACCAGGTCTCTTCTTCGAAAGATGCATTCAGAGCCACTGCATAAGCCCTCCACCTGAACATTTTGACCTGGGGAAGTTCTTCTGCAATTGACAGCGCCCTGTCCATACCGTCTCCAGACTTCAATACATCGATCCTTTTAACCGTTTCATTATACTGCGACCGTCTCTCAAGTCCGTTGTATTCGAATATTCTTATTTCTTCCCCGATACCTCCCATGACGTACCAGTCAAAAGGGCTCGTTGTGGGATAGGCTTTCATCTCTGTGTTATTGAAAAATCCTTCTGCACCGCTTTTCTCCACTGTTCTGACAGTCCCAAGCAAAGCAAAGATCAAAAGGAATACGAAAAGAAATTTAACAGCAGTATTTTTTTGCTGCGGCTTTTTATAGAGATAGATTATTATCAGGAGGCTCAATATCGTAAGGAAAAGGTCTGTATAAAAAAACAATTCTGCCGAATACCGTGTTGTGGTGAGGGGATATAAGAGCGGAACTCCGTGCGTGGTCATGTAGTCAAGGAAGATATGGAGTGTTGCCCCTGCACATGCAAAAACTGCTGACCTTCCATTTATAACAGGTTCAAATTTTATGAAACGGTTGATAAATGATCTTATTCCTGTGCGTGATGCCAGGTAAAGGACAAAGATGGCAGTGATGAATCCGAAAAACAGGGAATGAGTTATGCCGCGGTGGGTGATCAGGAAGAATGTGGGATAAACAAAGTTTATCCACATAATAAGAACATCAATATCAGGAGCTATTCCGCCAAGGACAAAGGCAGTTGTTTCTTCGTTTTTTCGTTTGAAGGATTTCGCGAGCAGATAGGGAAGCAGGGCATGAGTGAATAGATCCATTGTGTATCTCTTATATTCTCAAAGTATTTCCGGCAAGTATTTCATTTCGCCATTTCAGCCTTTGTTGAACATGAATTGCGCCTTTATATGATAGGTATTTATTATATCTTTTCCCGTATAATATGATAGCAATTACGGTGATTCATGAACAATACAGTAAATAAGAATATTGTATTACTCATTACAACGATGAGTTCTTTTCTTGCGCCTTTTATGGGCTCCTCGGTATTCATAGGACTTCCCTCCATCGGTAAGGAATTCTCAATGGATGTTGTCATGTTGAGCTGGGTCTCTACAGCATATCTTTTAGCCGCTGCGATGTTCCTTGTCCCTTTTGGAAAGATAGCAGATATTCATGGCAGGAAAAAGATATTCAAATACGGCATAGCCATCGATATTATCGCCTCTCTTCTACTTGTGTTCTCTTTCAACGAGATGGAACTTATCGCCCTTCGGGTTATGCAAGGAATAGGCGCAGCGATGATATTCGGGACGGGTGTTGCGATCCTGACCTCGGTATATCCGCCCGGAGAAAGAGGGAAAGCGTTGGGGATAAATGTCGCCGGCGTTTATCTTGGTCTCTCACTTGGACCTGTTGTGGGCGGGTTCCTGACTCAGAATTTTGGCTGGAGATCCATCTTTATCTCGTACATTCCCCTTGAGCTGATAATAATAGCGTTGACTCTCTTGAAAATGAATGGGGAATGGGCTGATGCAAAGGGGGAGAAGCTGGACTCAGTCGGCTCCGCAGTATATGGATTTTCGCTTGCCGCTATGATGTATGGTTTTTCCATTCTGCCAGGGATACAGGGGGCACAGTTGATCCTTGTAAGCATCTTTGGACTTGCGGCTTTTGTTAAATGGGAAACAAAAGCAAGATCTCCTGTGCTTGATATAAATCTCTTTTTAAAAAACATGGTCTTTACGTTCTCTATGCTTGCGGCTCTGATAAACTACAGCGCAACCTTTGCAGTCGCATTTTTCATGAGTATATATCTGCAGAACGTAAAAGGATTTGATCCGCAAACAGCCGGATTGATCCTTGTAGCCCAGCCTGTGGTTATGGCAGCATTCTCACCTGTTGCAGGAAGGCTTTCTGATAAGATAGAACCCAGAGTAGTCTCCTCTATAGGGATGGCTTTCACGACAGCAGGGCTTCTGCTTCTTAGTTTCTTAAATGAAGGGACAGCGGTAGAATATATTGTGGCAAGTCTTATCATACTCGGTTTCGGGTTTGCCCTGTTCTCATCCCCGAATGTGAACGCGGTCATGAGTTCTGTCGAAAAAAAGTTTTACGGAGTAGCTTCAGCAACTCTTGGAACCATGAGGCTGACCGGTCAGATGCTCAGTATGGGGATCGCAACCCTTATCGTGGCTGTGTATCTCGGGAATGTTCAGATTACGCCTGAATATGATCCTGTTTTCCTGAAGAGCTTGAATGCAGCGTTCATGGTTTTTGCTGCGTTTTGTTTTTTCGGCATATTCGCATCGCTTGGGAGGGGAAAAGTGAGATGAAATTAAAGGTGAAGGCGTCGATTGACAGGATAACAGGATCATACAGGATATTTTTAATCCCATCCTGTAAATCCTGTCTTAAATTTATTTTAGATATTTAGCTATCTAGTTAAGTTTGCTTTGTGCTCATTTCAGTAACTTTCTTCCGTTCTTGAAATAGTACGTCGCTGCAACTGCACCGATAACAACCACCAGTCCTATCAGAATACCAGCGGAGCTCAAAGGTGAGTTTTTCTCTGCAGGAGTCACTGTAAGCGGTACCGTGCGCCTGAAGATCACCACATTGTTTGCCTCGTCTATCCCTCTTAATTCCACATCAATAAGGTACTTCTTTGCCACTGCCTTCGAGTCAACTGTAAATCTCAGTACAGCATCACCGCCCTCGCCTGGCTCCAATTTACCAACGAAATCGGACTTTTCGCTGAACTCAAACGGCTGGGAAGCATCCTTGAATACGCGCAAGGAAACAGATTCAGCCTTTTTGTTTCCTGTGTTCATAACAGTAATGCGAATTTCAGAGTTGCTTCCTGGTATCAGGTTTATCGGGGTTGTTGTTACAGATTCCACTACGAGATGAGGAGCAGGCTTTATGGGTATGTCAAGCTCAAGGGTCTTTGTCCTGTATGTAGCCATCTCATCATTTTCGTTCTTATATGTGATATCAAGTTTAGCCCTGTAATTCCCTTCTTTGATATTTTCATCTATGTCTGTATAGAAAGTCGCTGTTTTACTGCCGTCCTTTGCAATTATGCCAAGGCTGTCCTCGTCAGAATAACTGTAACTGGAATTGAAACCATCGGGTAAAATGAGTTTAATTTTGACGTTCTCTGCGTTGCCCTTCCCTATGTTATTAATATCTACAGACAGCTTTGCCTCCGTTGTATCAGCTATCAGCTTTTCAGGAGATGTTACAAGCGCTCCAACTACGAAATCCGCTTTTTTAGGATCAACGTATATAGGGAATACTTTCTTTGTCCATCCGGTTCCTGTATCCCAGTTCAGCGTGACGTTATATGTTCCCTTGAGGGTATTATCTGCCACCCTGAGCTTGTAATGCAAAACATAGAATGTATTTTTTTCATTTGTTCCAGCTGAAGCGCCGAGATCCTTATCCGGGGAATCGCCTGCCTCGAACAAAAAGGGATATTCTGCATCCAGATGGAATTTAAGTGCATCTGTTGTTCCTGATATTGAATTAACGATCTGCCATCTTAAATCCACGTAATTTCCCGCATCGGCAGGATCCGGATCCTGGCTCATGAAATTTGCCTGGATCCTGCTTCCCTGCACTCCGGTCAGTGGGGCACCAAGAACGACAGCGGCAGCCATTGATAAAAGTACTATCAATACGCCCAGTATTGAAATTTGTGTTAATAATCTGTTCTTCATGTTCTAACCTCAAATCTGTTCATTAATTGTGTATATATATTTTTCATATTCACCGTATCGATTATAAGAATAATTGCAGGCACAATGGTTATGGCTGCGATCATGCTCGCAGCGACTCCGTAGCTCATCATGGTTCCCATGTCCCCCAAGAATGTTAATCTGCCAAGAGTCATTGCCTGGAAACCTATTAAAGCTGCAAGCGTTGTTGTTAACATGGGGATTATCACATTGTTAAGTGTCACTTCCATCGCTTCCCTGTGTCCAAGCTGGAGTTGCGGGTGATGCTCATTCAACGTGGACAGGTTATGTAGTTCAAGCCTGTACCTTGTAACAAGCTGTATCCCGAAATCTATGCCTATGCCCATTATCATCGATATAACACCCGATGTCTGGGAACTCATTCCCATCTGGATAAGCCCGACATAGCCCATTGTCCAGAGGGTGCCGAATATTATTGTAGTCATCGGAGTGAACCCATATTTTATGGAGCGGAACAATACGAGTACGATTATCAGGATCCCTACAAGCGAATACAAGGATGTTTTTTCCATGTCTGGCGCGATAGCCGTTTGCATTTTCTGGCTTTCCATCACACTGCCGGCAAGGTTTGCCGTTATTCCTGGCGGTTTTGGAACTTGTTGTAGTATTTTCTCAAGTTCAGACTCAAGTTTGGAGAGGTCCACATCATCGGTTGTTCGGATTGCGACAAGGGCTAAAGTATAATCCTTGCTGATATACCTGTCAAGAAGACCATTCTTATTTGCAAGCTCCTGAATCTCCAGGGAAGACTGGGGCAGCCGACCGCCGTTCATGCTCTTCAGAACCGACGCGGGACCGGTGACATCTATCACGTTATCGGTATGTAGCGCCAGTTCCGAGAGCTGGTACATATAATGTATCACCCTGGGGTCTCTTACATCCCGCACCTCATCCGAGCCTGTATACTCCGGGTTTATCTCCACTGCAAAAGATACACTATTCGTGCTTCCGAACTCATCCTCGATGCTGTTCAGGGTTTTTATAGCCTCGGCATCCTGTGGAAGCATCGACTTGCTATCGGATTTCTTCGTCTTGATCGTCCCTGCCATCTGGATCGCAAAAACTGATACCAGAAGCATAATGACCAGTACCAGTACCGGGAATTTTGTGATAAAGTTTGAATATATTTCGATTATCTTATTGCTCATTGTTACCTGCCTCTCTGGGTATGCATTTCTTTTTTGGCTGCAAGTTTTTCAAGCTTCCTGTGGGTGTTCCAGTATTCGTAGTCTTCTTCCAGCAGTATGAACACCGGGTTTACAAAAAGCGCTGCAAGAAGGCAGAAAGCTATCCCCAGCGCAAGAGTTTCACCCAGGTGCTGGATCATAGGCACAGTAGCGAATGCAAGGACTCCAAAACCCACGATTACAGTAAGCCCGGAGCCTATAATGGCTGAGCCTATCCCCCGGACTGTGGTTCTCAAGGAATCAAGCTGGCCGTTGTTTTTGGCTCTTTCTTCAGTATACCTGCTTAGCATGAATACGCCGTATTCAACGCCAAGACCCAGTATCATTGAACTGAGACCCACTGTAGCTACAGAGAGCGGTATTCCAAGCCATCCCAGTGTTCCCATCGTCCATATCAATCCTAACGACAGGGGAGCAAATACCAGAAGGCCCCGTGTATATGAGCCCTCCATCACGAAAAGCAGGAGGAGTATAATAACTGCAGCAACGATCAGAGTAAAAACAGCATCACTCTTCAGTAAATCAAAAATTGTTGTCCTGATGGTAGGTCCGCCTGTTATGCCAAACTTTACACCTGGCGGCTTTGGAGTATAATCAATGCGCTTCTGGATGAGTTCATCAAAATTCTTTATCTGCTCCTCTCCAGAGCCGATATCTGCAGTAATATACATGAGCGTCATCTTATAATTCCGGCTAAAGAAAGCATTTGCCTGGGGGTTGCGAAGGGTCTGCGTTATTTCCTCAGGCGTTACTCCACTTTTTCCCCTGAAGAAACTGGCAGGTGAGGTGACGCTGGATATACTTGACTCATCCCTCAGCACTCCATCCAGGAAAATCAAGGATTGTATCACTCTAGGATCCCTGATATCCCTGACCGCACTTTTCAGATCAACTGAATCGTCAATCTGCACTGCTATGACAACGGTATCCTCACCGCCAAATTTAGCTGATATGCGGTCGTTCAGCGCAAATATCGGCAGATCTTTTGGCATCTCTTTCCTGAAATCGGAGTTGATTGTCAGGTCCTTAAGTCCAATCCCGAGTACAATCGTGAAAATAATTACCAATACAGCCAGTAATTTTGCGTGTTTTCTTTGCATTTCTGCAAGTCTTACAAGTGATTTTTGCAGCGGGTCCATTTTACCTCTTTAGAGAACGCTTAATTACTCAAAGGTTCTTATAAACCTTTCACTCTAAAAACAACTAAATAATAGGTTTATTTATGAAAAAATTTAAATACAGAAAACACTACAATCATTATTATGTTTGAAAACCTGCGAAGTTTTGGTCTTACTAAATACGAAGCTGACGTGTATCTAACTCTTCTGCGCCTCGGATCTGCTGATGCAAATCTTATTTCCTCGACTTCAGGAGTTCCACTGGGACGGATGTACAGCATCCTCAACGAACTTCTGGAGAAAAGGATAATACACAGCCAGGAAACAAGACCCAGGAAGTTCGTTGCTGTTGACCCCTCAACATCAATAAAATACCTTATTGAAGCGCAGCGTTTCAAGCTGAAGCAGCAGTCTTTAGCGCTTGATGATATGGCATCTGAGCTTGAGAAGGAACTTCTCGGGATAAAAAGATCACCCCGGAACAAGCAGTTCTGGACTGCTGCTGTGGGCGCAGGCGCGGTTTTAGATATTATTATAGAACAGTTAAACATGGTAAATAAGGAAATGAGCCTTACTGTGGGCTATCCGGAGTTCTCGAACTATGTGCGGTCTAAAAAGCCGGAAAGCGATCTTGCAAAAGCAATGCTGAGGGCGCTTGAGCGGGGTGTGAAATTCAGGATGCTGATAGACAGGGTCATTAATTCTGAACAATCCATAGATGAAACTGTAAAAAGTATAACTTTCAGGTATCTGGGCAAAAACCTGGAGTGCAGGATAACAACCTTCTCATCAACACTTTTTGACGTGATCGATGATGATATGGTGAATATTAAGATCAACAGCCCAATCAGAAAAGAGGAGCTTTTCGCAATAGTGCATGTGAGGGATAAGAAGCTTGCAATGGAAATGAAGGGCTACTTCGATGAAGTGTGGAATAAAGCAGAGCCGCTGAAGCTGTGCGGTAAGCTCGATTAAATGCAAATATAAAAAAAAGATTGCGGGCGACGATATAGTTCAATCATCGCCCGTTGTGTGTTTTATTCAGTATCTTTTTGGTCTATGGTTCTGGTAGCAATCCCTGCAGTATACAGGTCTGTCACCTGATGGCTTGAAGGGTACTTCTGTTTCCTGTTTGCAGTCAGCGCAAGTTGCTTTGTGCATCTCTCTTGGACCCATGTGCATATCTCTCGGACCAGTTGGTCTGAAGCCGCCACTGCGGTCTTCTTTTCGTTCAAAACTCATTTATATATCTCCGTTTATTTATTCAATCTACCTAAAAAAGTAATAACAGATGGTCAATTCCAAAATCTATATGTTACTAATTAGCTAACTGACAAAACATCATGCAACATATTCATATATAAACTTTGTGTTCTCATGGAAATTGGATCTCTGTCAGTTATTTTATCATGTTTCAGTTCAATGGCAGGAATGTCCGGGGAACCTATGCTATTGCTTGAAGAGTGTTCAAACAGATCAAAAAGTATAGGACTCTGAATAAGTTTGATTTTGTTATGTCGAATATAAAGCTCCTCAATGGTTTTAATTTTAATTCCTTTTTTTAATAATCTCACTCTTTCTTCTGAAGTCTTTAGCATTTATCATCGCCTCCATTTTATTTATGTTGAAGAAGTTTTCTAATCTAATTTCAACATAGTCTCAGTACCTTAACATCTAATATATTGCAAATAATATAAACAAATCTATGGTTTTTAAAGTTTGTTTCAGTTTCTAAAAAAAAGAAATTAACGAGCAGTACCCTCTTTTAAAGAGGATAGCCGCTGGATGCGCTTGAGCATGTTTGGATGGGTGCTGAACATTTCCATGAACTTGTCCACCCCGCTTACCTTAATTGGTCTTGTCCGAAGCGCCATAAGCTCATTCTGGTCTATAGTCCCGCTATTGTCAAGGTCAAGCTGGGAGAGCTCCCTTATCTCATAGCTTGCGCGTGATGGATCGCTGGCAAAGAATGCCTTCATGCCCTCAACCTGTTTCAGGGAATCTTTTGGGAATCGCGCGCTGCCGTAAACCAATTTATACAACGCTGAGGCAAGCTGATGCGGGGCATTGCCGAGTTGCACTGCGCCCTCGTCAGCATAATATTCTCTTATCCTTGAAACGTACAGGACGAGGAGATTTGATATGAAATATACTACCATAGCCACGATCCCGATAAGTACCTGGTTGCCCCTGTCCCTTCCGCCTGAGAACATGAAGCTCCATGCGATGTGCCAGCATATCATAGGGATAACTGATATCATCGTTATGACAACAACATCCCTGTGCTTAAGATGCGATATCTCATGCGCCAGCACTGCCCTGAGTTCTTTTTCACTAAGAAGGTTCATTATCCCTTCGGTGACGCACACACGTCCATCGCTTGCCCATCTGCCGAATGCGAAAGCATTGGGGAGGTTTGTTGCAGCGATGCCGATCCTTGGTTTGGGTATCTTTGCATCCCTGGCAAGTTCAGTTACCATCTTATGCAGCGCTGGAGCTTGCGCTTCGTTTACATATTTCACATGCATTGACCATTCTACCATTTTAGGCCCTATCATGTACTGGATGAACATCATTACGGAAGCCAGTATGGCGTAAAAATACAGAGTGCCGCCCATGCCCAGCATGTTCCCTGCAATTACAAAAAGACCGTATATTATTGCAAACAATATGGTCATTACCAGATATAATCTCAATTTAAGTCCCATTTTATGTCACCTTTATAACTATTTTTTTCATTCTTAATAACAACTCAGATAAATACTTTATCAACCTTGCGACGCGCCGAGGAGAGAGCTTCACTCCCTGCTATCTCTGCAGCGAAAATATCTGCCAAGTCTTCAAGCTCGTCTTTCTTGTGCGATGAGAATGTCATGACTGCAAGCTGTTTCAGGAAAGGCGTGCGGCTATTGTTTCTTATATGCCAGGCTTCATGTGCAAGCACTGCTTTTAATTCATCGTCTGATAAAATTTCAAGAAGCCCCATAGATACGAAAATCGATCTTCCTGCAGCAAACGCCCTTGGAACTGCGGAATCATAATAATATACTGTTGCATTTGCCAGTCCGCCGGTGAATTCCTGTATCCAGCTCAGAACATTTTCGATAGGTTTTGCGTTGAGGCGCCTGATCATAACTCTGTCATAAAACCGTAATGCTCCAAAGATAATGGCTGAAGAAACCAGAGCATATCCGAAATAAAGATATATTGAAAGCATGCCCTCGCATTTCATCAGGTAAAATGTTGATATGATCGCAAGAAATGCCGCGATCTGAGCAGATACGAACATTGAAACCCTGTGCTTTGGCATTTTGATCATTAAACCTGCTGCAAAAAGGGCGACTGAGATCACTATAAGAAGACCCACTATCGGGGCAAGCTCAGATAACTTCAGGCAGAGACCAAAGCAGTTTATTTCGCCAATAATATTCATTTTTTATCACTGTATTTTGAGAAATTCTCAATAGCAACGCGACCGAATGTGTCAACGAGGCTGTCCATGATCTTGGTGGTTATTTCAGTTGCCATCTCTTCCTCGGTATATACAGGGGCATACACATAGCGCACTCTTCCGTTCACAGTATCTACTCTCCTGTCAGCATATCCTGCTTTGACAAGGCGGTCAAGCGTGCCTGCAATGCTTGTAAGAGGAATTTTTGTTTTTTCGGTCAATTCTGAGGTCATCATCTCTCCTTCGTTCCATAAGCTCCTCAGGATAGCCGCTTCGATCGGGCTGAAGAACTTTGTAAGACCGTCTTTGGAAATGTTTATCTGATCCAGTTTAACCATGAGTTTACAATTGACGTAAACAGTATTAAAGCTTATGGATGGCTGAAAATCAGCAAAAAGATATCAGGACCCTATAATGTCTCTATCTCAGGCTCGATTATCACCAAGGTCTTCATGGAGTTCGCAACAAGGCACCGCTTCTCTGCATGCCCAAGGATCATCCTTATTTTATCTTCGGTCTCGCGGGCTTTTATCCTGGGTTTAATAATTATCTTTGTGAATATTTTCATCTTATTAACAGTTTCAAGTATCCCTTCTGCCTCTGATTCATACGATATTAGTTCCACATCCATGTTCTTGATAGTACCCAGAAGCGTTGTCATGAAGCAAACATTCGCCGATGATACGAACAGGTCTTCAGGGCTTATGATATCATCATGCCCGCCGAACTCGGGAGGTGTGGCGACCTCTATTTCCTGTCTGCTTTCAATGAACCGAAGGTCTGCTTTTTTCTCTCCTTTCCATTTCAGAGAGTTGTGATATAACCATTTATCCTGTTCCATACTATCACCCTTGATTTTCCAGAATAGAAGGGATTTAGCGATAGACCGTTTATAGTTTTCGATTTTATTCCGGTTATATCCCAAAATCATATTAAGCCGCAGCATCTATTAGAATGCATGATACCCCTGCACTTTTATCATGCAGACCAGTGCGACCCGAAGAAGTGCTCAGGCAAGAAACTTGCCAGGTTCTGGCTTGCAACACTGCATGAGCATCCCGGGACTCTTCCGCGAGATGGTCTTTTTCTTGACCCTTTTGCCGAGCAGGCATTATCCCCAGCAGATGATGCCAGGCGCGGGCTCGTGGTGCTTGACTGTTCGTGGGAGGAAGTGGAACGTGTGTTCCCGATATTGCAAAGGAGAAGACTTACGCACCGCGCCCTGCCATATCTTGTCGCAGCAAATGCCGTGAATTTCGGAAAGCCCTTCAAGCTCAGCACAGTGGAGGCTTTTGCAGCAGCGCTTTACATACTGGGGGAGAAGGAGCAGGCTGCGCTTATTCTTAATAAGTTCAAGTGGGGGCATTCTTTCCTTGAGCTCAACGCTGAGCCTCTTGAGAGGTATTCAAAAGCCAAGGACAGTACAGAGATTGTGATGATACAGGGGGATTATCTGGTTTAATATCGTTTCAAAAAGAGAAATCTTTTTTCCATTTTTGCCATGATTAAATCACAAAAAACTAAGTTTTAATCAATATATTACTGAAATAATGTTGAATATTTCTTAAAAAACCAATAAAACTATCTATAAAGTTTTAATAAACTTTCAGAACTCCAGAACGCTCGATGTTTATATATTGTTGGCAGTTGTTTTGGGTGCTTAAGGTGACAAAATGAAACTTGTAGCGTTAATAATATTAATAATTGCTCTGGCAATTCCAGCCAGTGCATCAAGCGTTGTTTCATGGACGCAGAAAGATATTGCAGGATATAATCTGACATTGAATTATACTTCTGAATTCAATGTGGCAAAAGATGACATATTGAATATTTCAATAAAAAATATTGGAAATTTATCAGAAAATGATACGATTACGGTCTATAAAATAAGGGTTATTGATCCCTCTGAAGCGGACGGCTTATGGACAGGATCTGTCAAAATAGAACCAAATACCAGCAAAACAATTGATTTTGAATTAAATGTTACTACCGATGATGAAGAAACCGTGAATATCAAATTATATTACACAGTGAACGATGAAGACAAAACACTCAACATTAAAGCAAATTATCCTGGTACATCCGAATCTCCGGAAATAAAACCATGGAACAATATTACTAACAGCAGAAGCAGAACATTTTCAGTGAACATCGATCAGGCTGTAAGGTTCAACGCGACTTCTGACCAGCCAATCGAAACTTGGATATGGAGAAAGGATAATGTGGTGCAGGACAATGATCTCGATTATTTCATCACATCATGGGCTACTGCTGGGACAAAAACAGTAAAGGTCAATGCTACAAATCACAATGGCACAAGCAACACTATTACCTGGAATGTTACAGTGAATGCCCCTCAGGAAGGCAACGCGCCATATATAACATCATGGGGCAACAACAAGACCAATGATGGCAGTCTTAACTTCACAATAAATCAAAGCGAAACTGTAAGGTTCAATTTCACAGCCAACCAGTCATTGACATCATGGCACTGGACTCTGAACGGGGAGACGATCAGCAACCCATCTGATACTCTTACCCGAAAATTCAACAGTGAAGGGAATTACAAAGTGAGAGCCAGCGGGTCAAATGAAAATGGAACAACACAGACGATCCTGTGGAAAGTGACTGTACAGGGAACTGATGAACGTGATGATAATCATGAAAAAACCAATGCTGATATCATTGCGTGGTCGCCGCAGGTAGTAGATTACATTTATGTGAATGATACCATCAGTGAGACCATTGAATACTCCATTACGACCTCTGAGCACATGACGAACGTAAAATGGACTGAAGATGGAAATGCTGTGGACATTGGCAGTATCGACAGCACAGGCAATACATACAACTATTCCAGAACATGGGATGATGGAGACCTTGGTTTCCATACTATTGCCTTCAAGGGTACCAGTGATGCAGATACAGAAGTTGAATTCAGATGGTATGTGAATGTCTATGAGATAAATGGAATCAGGGGCGGTAACTGGTTCGATGTCATTGACTATTCAAGCGTAAAAGTCAAAATGTTCAAGTATAAGATAGCAAAATACGGCAGTAATTCTGAGGACACTCTAAACTTTGTCAATCGTCTTCACGACAGTATCGCAGCACGCCAGATGACCCGTGAAGCCCTGAGAGATGCGTTCAAGTCGGGAGATTTATCGGTATCTGAATATGTTGCAGCCCTGAAACAGATACAGAGCGATATAAAGGATGAGATTAAGATCTCAAAGAGAATGACTGATATCGAAAAAGGGATTGAAAAAGAAGACGAAGAAGAAGACCAGGTTGGCAACGATCACAGTGACAGGGTAAAGCAAAACAAAGTAAATAAACAAGAGAGTAAAGAAGAAAAGAAGAAAGACCGCTCTGTCGCCAGCAATTCCAATGGAAAGAAAAAAGGTAATAAGAACAGTGGTCATGATGATGAAAACGATGAAGAAGACAGCGACTGAGCAGTAAATATTATTACCTTTGCTGTAGTGTGCTGTGTACATGAGACGAATCATCTTTTTTTTTATTTTTTTATTTGTCTGGGCTCAGGCAGCAGGAGCCCAGTCCATCATCACGATCGAGCTTCACACGAATGGAAATGCTCTGTGGATAATGGAAAAGCAGCTCCCTCTTATCAACCAGACTGATATCAACGACTGGGAAGAGTTCCTTCAAGCTGAACAGAACGGGAGCCGGCAGGAGATCAACGATTTCATGAAACGGATCGACTGGTTCCTGCTATCTGCGGAAAAGTTCTCAGGCAGAAATATGAACGCGGAAAAGTTCAATATTTCGTATGATATCGCAAGGACGCCTTCAAGTTCTTATGGACTCATTCGTTATAGTTTTGAATGGAGGAATTTTTCGCAATCCAAGTCAGGAAAAATAATTATCGGAGATACCTTCTCAGAAGGAATGCTTCTTTCAAAGGATAATGTGTTTATAATAAAGATACCAGATGGCTATGATGTTGAAAAAGCATCCCCGAATTTTGATAAGCGCGATGGGAACCGGCTTATATGGGATGGAACTATGTATCGCAATTTTGGAAAAGGAGAACCGGGTATTATTCTCTCACGCAACGAGAGCGGCAGTTCATGGCTCATACTTGCAGTTATTTTAATATTATTGGCTGGAGCAGGTTACATAGTTGCTATTAAAAAACGCAGTAAAGACATTAAAACTGACAATAATGCAGTTCCAGAAAATCCTGTCCTGGAAGATCTGAAATATGAAGAAAAGATAATGCAGTTCCTAATAAGATCAGGAGGTCAGGCATCCCAATCAGATATCATAAAAGAGATCGGGTTATCTAAATCCAGGGTAAGTACCATTCTTTCCCAAATGAAGGAGAAAGGTCAGATAATCAAGATAAAGAATGGAAGCGGGAACCTGATAAGGATCGCGAAGAAATAGATCAACTGATCAAGCTTTCCATTTTTGTTATCTCATCTTTTGTCAGCGAGATCCTTGCAGTTATGTTCTTGAATTCGGGTATCCCCTTACCTCCGGTGTCATCAGAAACAAGAGCGTTGGACCAGGGGCTGTTCACCATGAATGCAAGCCCTCCTGGCTCTTCTCTTTTCGATTCCCTTAGCTCTACTACGATACTTCCGAAGCTATTCATCAATCTGACCCTGTCGCCGGTTTTAAATCCAAATTTCTTCATGTCGTCCTTGCCCATAACAACAGCGGCAGAGTGTTTCTTATATTCATCGCTGAACCTATCGTTTTCAAGCGCCTCTGCCTGGAAAATATCCCTGTAAGTTGTAAGCTTTATCTCATACTCCGGGCTTTTCATGAATTTACCGACATCTATCCCCATCAGAGTCCCTCCATCAATCTGGTCAGGATTTGTTCATCAGTTAGATAGCTATTTTCAACGACTTTTGACAATTCGATCACTTTGCCATCCATCCTCACCGCGCTTCCCCCACATTCCAATCCAGAAGCGGCAGATGGGATAGTCACCGCTGCAATTTTCGAGGTCAGTGTAACACATGGGTCGATGCAGATAACAGGTATCGATGCAAGATGAGTCAAGACAGAACGGGGAAGGCTTGACAGGGGATCTGAGCCCATAACGAGCAGCGCATCAATGCTCTTTGCTTTCAGTGCCTCTACAATAGCATATTTGTTATCATGAACAGGTTTACCATCAAACTTCACCCGGTTTACATAACCTGTTTCTTTGAACAACGCTTCATTGAACCCTCGCATATTGTAATGCCCAACCATCGGCATAATGTGGAAATTGGGGAGCAGATCAGCAAGTGAAACAAGGATATCAATGTCTTCCTTTATCGAATATGTAAGCCCGATGCCTGCAAAGATCACGCCGAATTCTGCTTTTTTCATGAAACCTGCAAGTTCAAGTATCCTTTTCGCATCGTATTTTGGCACTTTACCAACAAGTGCATCCATCAGGGCGAGAATGAATTCCCTGTCACCCTTCAAGGGTATCCTGTAAAAATGTCCTTTGCAGATCTTTGCTGTATTGGATTCACGAACGTCTATGGCAATTGCGAGCCGGTCTTCCTCGTAACCGCGCTGGCGGGACTCACCGCGTGGGAATACAGAGAACCGGGAGAGGTGGCGTGGTTGAGAGTCCTGGGCGTCAGAGCCCCAATAAACGAGCACATCCGCCATGTTCCTGACATCTTCAAGCGAGCATGTCCTGAACTTTTTATGCAGCACCTTCTCGATAAGCAGCCCCTGGCAGAAAGAGGAAGTATCATCTATAGCTGAATTCAATTTTTTTGCAAGTTGTATGCCTTTTACCTGCGCCTCACAGGTTGAATTGCTCCATCCAAAGAGCATGGGCGATTTTGCATTTTTCAGTATCTCTGCCGCTTTCTTTATGGCAGTATCAATATCTGTCTGCATCTTATTAAAAGAAGGCGCAAGCCTGTTCTTGCAGCACCTGAATCTTGCAGCCCCCCGTCTGCATGCATTTCTTGATTCTTTTATCCTGTCGTTCTCAATAACCACTTCAATATCTTCGCAAAGAAGCGCGCATCCTGTGCATGTAACCATATTCATCACCTACACGAACTCGATCGCACCTGTCGGGCATGGGTCGATGCAGGCATAGCAAAGCACCCTGTTCTTTCCGAAGCGTCGGCACTCCTTGATATTAAATGCCACGACTTTTCCGTCCATGACTTTAAAGATCACTTTGTCATTCGTGGGAGCGCATCCTGTTCCTGCGCCGTGCGGGTCGTTGGCTACATCAACCGGGCATGCCACAACGCAGTTGCCGCATCCTGTGCACAGTTCTGGATGGACGATCATTCCAGTCTCTTCGGCGCCGGCAGTTGGAAGAAGAAGTGATTCAAGCTTCTCTTTTTGTTTTTTGAAGCTCTCTTCGAGGACAGGTGTGCACTCTGATACCTTCTTTTTTCTCGAAAGTAAAGCCACTGCAAAAGCCATGCATGTGGATTCACCGCATTTCTTGCAGTTGGTTTTTGGGAGAAGCTGGTAAAGTTCCATCACAGTGGGCATAGGGGCGGGATTGGTTTTGTAATGGATAAAACCTTAATAGTTGGTTTTATATACGTTGGTGCTCTTATAGCTATACTGGGATATTATGACTAAATTAAATTCAGATTCCATGAAGGTCACTTCATACTTGAATGAACTTAAAATTAATGGTGTGAGTGATTCAACGATTGAATACTATACCTCAGTATTGAAGGACGCAAACACTTTCAAAACCTTACCAAAATGGAGCAGGGACGATGTAAACGCGTATTTCATGGCGTTGGGTAGTAAGAACAAACAAAGCTCAATAGAGCTCAAGAAGGGAGTTATAAAGAAATTCTTAACATGGGTGGGGAGAAAGGACGCTGTTGATCACCTAAAAGCAAAAATGCCCAGAAATAATCTAAAGCGCGAGGAATTATTAACCGTTGATGATATAGACAAGTTGGTTGAGGCTGCCGATAGCCCACAATGGAAGGCTCTTATAGCTTTCCTTTTTGAGACTGGATGTAGGATAGGTGAAGCAGTCCGGATGAAAGTGTCTGATGTACAGGAGAGTGATAAAGGGCTAATTGCCAGCATCACAACAACAAAAACAAACGCAGGAATAAGGAGAACCCTTTTGGTTTATTCTGCCACATATATTAGAAATCATTTGAGTTATTCAGGACTAAGCAAGGATGATCGGCTCTTTGGTGTGGGTGATGAATGGGTAAGAATCGTGTTAAAAAGGGTTGCGGAAAAGGCAGGCATAGATAAGCCTATGTCTCCCCATAAATTTCGTCATGCCTCAGTAACCTATGCAGCACTGAAAGGGTATAACGAAGACATTATCAGAAAAAAATATGGATGGAGTGCAAACAGCACCGTACCATCAAGATATTTACATCTTATAGACGAGGATGTCATAGATGCTGAACTTGCAAAAGAAGGAAGCGGTCTAAAACCCAGAATAATACCTAACATAAAACAGGGCGAATCTTTGAAGATCGCTGACGCAAGTATGCAACTTTCGAGGCTTGCAGATGAAAACGAAAACCTAAAAGCAGAGCTTAAGGAAATGCAAGAATGGCGAGTAAAACAAGAACGTAAGAGCCAAGAAGTACTCAACCTGATCTTAGCACAGGAAAGGAAGCGGGAAAAATCATAAATCTCTAAGTGCTACCGCTTCCGTTATTCCGTGTTCGCTGCAATTGACAAAACCAGCAAACACAAATTTTTTATTCATCCTGAAATAGACCGGCGTCATGGGGGTTATGTTCACGATCCATCTATGTCTTTCTTTTGATACACATTTTTTACACGTATATCCGTTTCGAAAGTTGTTTACCATTTTTATGATCTCCTCAATTGTATACGTCATGGTCATAGATAAAACTTGTGGTGTATACGTCATGATCATAGTGTATACGTCATGATCATAAACAAACAGCGTTAACAGAAGCAAAAAGTCTTAATAAAGTCCAAGTGCTTTTAGTTCAAGGCAGGCACCCAAAAATAAACCCGTCTTTTCATTGACCGCCTGCCAACCTTTTGTAATAACATGGGCGGGGCGCGTGAAGTCCGCGGATGATGGACGATGAAGCGGATGGATTGCCCCATTATTCCCCTAAGTAGCGTTAACTACATTATAAACTTATATACAATGACGTACAAATCACGTTAAGGTGCATAAAAAATGAGTGAAGAACCCCTGACGTGTGGTAAATGCGGAACGCCGTTAATAATTAACGCGGCACATGTTTTTTTTAAGGGCGGGAAAAAGGCATATATAAAATGTCCAAATCCGGCATGTAACAACCACAGGCGCATAGCTTTTAATGCAGTCGAACACCTAAAACCGAATGGCGAAGAACCCGTAACCGCAAAGCCTAAAACCAAAGATGAAATCCCTAAAATCATCCAGGATGCAATAACAGATGAACACGATGTAAAATCATCTTCTGTTGAAGGCGGTAAAGAAGATAGTGAAGGTGGGTGGAGTTGGTTGATCGGTGGGATTGCTGGATTATTCGGGCTGGGCGCATTAATCACATGGGCGAGGCGTTAAAATGTTCGACTGGATTAAGCGCAAAATCGCATTATGGTCTTTAAGGCGCATAGGGTTAGAACGAGAGGATATTAAGGCGCTGCATACCACTTTAACAAAAATAAATACAAACATGGAGTGGCTGTTAAAGGAATGATAAAGCTATAAAATTTTAATGGAGGCAAAATCAAATGTTAGAGGATGAGGACAAAGGCGAAAAACAACAGGAAATAACACCAGAAAAAATAATAGACCCGAAAGAATACACAGAAAAAGAAGGAGTAAATCCACCTTCAACAGAAGGCAAAAACAAACCAGAGCAGGCAGCACCAACCCCACCCACAACCACACCGGAAGCCCCGCCACAATACAACGACCACGTTGTAGCGAAGGCAGTAAACAAGCTAACTCCTGCGCTGATCAATAAGCTTATACTCAAATACCAGGGCTGTGAAAAGATAACAGAAACCGAGATGCAGGAAACGGGATTAGGGGAAGCCTGCGCGTGGTTCATAGAAACGAAATTCCCGAATATTCAGACAAATACACCTACAGCGGCAGCAATCACAGCATCCTTAGCAGTCATAGGCTTGACAGCATCGAAGCACCCGAAGTTTAAGAAATTAATCGAAAGTGCAGAACAGCAGGCGGGGGCGTAAAATGAAAAACTGTATCGATTCATTGAGTAAGTTAGTGAAGGAAGTATCACCCGTTAGTGTTTTTATCTGCGGGTGTTAGAATGAGAGAACCCCGCATTTCACTCACAGCAGGCAGGACAGGCACGGGTAAAAGCCACTATGCAGCATGGGAATTAGAGGAATACGCACAACAGAGCGTAAAAAACCCCTTTATAGTTCTTGACATGAAACCCCTCAATCACATCGGTCTTGCAGCCCTCCCCAGAGCGAAGGCAATAATCATCAAAAAGAACACACAGCGCCTGAACTGGAAGCGAATAATACAGGAAAACCCGCGCCTTGTAGTCGTAAAAGGCAAAGGTGTAGAACTCGAAACTATAATTAGCATATACACCCAGATAATGCAAATCTGCTACGATAATTACGCAGGGCAGCACGTTTTGATAGAGGAAGCCCACAACTTCGCAGGACTGCACGATACGATTGAACCCGTAAAACAATTAGTCCTCGAAGGCAGGGGGGCGGGTATTTCTGTTCAATTCGTAACACCCCACATTCAAGACTTTTCAAAGACGGTGTACCGTGAAGCAGAGCTTATCATAGGTAAGACCCTGACACAACAGGATATAGAATACTTCAAAGGCACAATTCCTAACTACGAAAACCTGAATACCCAGCTTAAAAAATACGAGTTCATCAAGCGCACCCAGGAAGGCGAAACGAGCATAGTACGGGCAGGGAAGCGCACAACGAAACACTATGGATGAGGTAAAACCATGTACTGCATCAGGAATTTAAACATTTTAGAGAACTTGAACGTAGATGTTCAAAAATGCGACCAGCCCTGTGTTAATTTTACGGAAAAAAGATTCAGCAAATGCCAATTTTTCAGGGAAGGCGATGCTCCATGAAGCTCATTGAAATATTTGCCTATCTTGCGTTATACACAGGCGTTTTTTTTATACAAATTGCGCCGAGAATAGCAATAATGAGGTATAAATTATGAGTGACAGAACCCACATCAGCTTATACAAAAATGATAAAAATTTACTAGATTCGGCTAAAAATAAATACGCCCAAACACACAAAGTAAAAGCCGAGGATGTACGCAATATTGACGCCCTCAGGGCAGCACTTGAACGATATACCGCTACCGATAGTCAGTGCCTAAATTAACCCCTTTTTTGCGTAAATTGTGGGCTAAACTTCGTTAAATAGCTCTATTTTGTGTCTTCTACGTTTATAAACCTTTAAAATCTAATATCACTCATATAAACCTTCAATAGAAGGAACGGTGATTTAGAAAATGACAGGAGAACAGACAGTAAATAATGTAAAAAACGTGTTTTCAAAGGAGACTTTGATACACGCCGGTAAAGTGCTTGTTGGCGCAGCAATATCTGAAGGCATAAACTACGGAATGGATTATGCAGCCCGCCAACTGACAAGCGGCAAAACCAAGAAAGTACCCCACGAGATCGGCGGTCTTGTTGTAGCAGTCGGCGGCGCGGTAATCAAACAGCCATCCGTAGCTTGTGGCGGTCTTGTAGATTCAGGGGTAAACCTGGTCAGAGACCTCACAGGCTTCGACATAACCAAGCCAGCGCAAGGTGCAGAAAAAATAGCAGACAGAACACTTTCCGAGGACGTGATCTAAATGGGCGAAATAACCCTCAACGCAAGCAGCACAGGCGTAACCACAGGCGTGAATACTGCTAACGTCTTCACAGACGTATTCAAGATGAAAGTCCAGGCAGGAACAAACCTGCGGATGCGGAACGGAACGCCGCTGAGAATGAAGCTGCACGATTCAAGCGATGCAGAACTCCCCAATACAACGGAAGTTCTAATAGGCATCAGAGTACCCGGACAGAAGCAGCTTAGCGAACTCGGCAAACTGAGCTATCAACCTTTCGCAAACATCAGCACAGCAAACCAGTACGACAAAGATACCGAGACAAGGCGCAGGATACCAATACCAACAAAAACGAGGCTGCTGAAGGTCATTGAAGACAGGGAAATCGTAGTACAGGCAAAGAGCAGCGCGGTAGTTGACTGGACAAAGAGCTTCCTGGAACTGGACTGCGAAGAAATTGTTTTGTAAGGAGGTAGCAACAATGATGTTCAACTACCTTCACAAAGACGATTTCGAGACCAAGCAGGCAAATACCGCCAACGTGGAAACCCTGATAGCCGAAGCCGTAGTACCTGAAAAAATGGCATGGTATCTGACAGGGGAAGCTATGCAGCTTTTCCTTGCAGTCAAAGAAACCTTCTCAGGAAACGGCGTAGCAACACAATTCACAACAACGAAAGGAATAATAGATAGCCCAAGCCTGGGAGATGATGGTGGCGCAGTTGCAGGCTACGTAGGAGGCGCACGGGCAGCAATAAGCGCAGTGAACTACACCACAGGCGTAGTAACCTTCGCAAGCGCACCCGCAAGCGGAACGAACAACGTAGACGTCTATTACATCATCAAAGCCGGAAACCTCAAAATCAGGGCAGCGCACCCCAACAAGACAAGCAGGTTCAAACAGCTTTTTGCAAGGTCGGTGCAGAACATTCACAGCACAGACCAGTACAACAACAAGAGCGCTCCGATGATCCAGAACCTTTTTGTATTACCCGAAAAGTATGTTTTGCAGATACTGCTTAACAGTTCACAGGCGATAAACTGGGATAACAACAACATCGTAGCGCAGATAGCCATACCATATACACAACTATCAATGGCAGAACTACCGGCAGATATCAAAGAGCGAGTGAACAGGCTGCTGATCTAAACTAGAGGGCACCCCATGGAAACCCTGATCAAAGAAAATACAGAAATAGCAAGCATCCTGAACGATTGCGGTCTTAGTGGGTGTCCCAAGACCGCTAATCCACTTTCCAGAAACGGAAATGTAAAAACCACATCAAACGGAAACAGGGTAGAGGGGGCTATAAAATCCAATATAGTACCTACCCTGCTCGCAGTGATAGCGTTAGAGCTTGCATACATCGCATGGAGGCTTAAATGAATAAGAAAACATGTTACTTCTCACAATCAGCCCCAAAAGAGGAGCAAGAAACGGAAATAACCAAAGATGACCACGATACCGCCGCCGAACCCACCACAGTACACACACAGCAATATAACGCATGGAGGCGCGGAAGGTGATTCAGAAAGAGAAAGTGCAGACCGCAGATATAACGGAAGATGAAGCGGAAAGGCTCAAAATACATAACCACAACCCCCACACAATCAAAACCAAAAAGGAGAAGCCTAAATGACGCCAGAGGAATTTTTTGAGCTATACTTCGAGGGCCATCCGAAGCCAGACGATGAGCGCATATACGAATACGATATAGATACCGTGAACGTCGGGCAGGTAGCCACAATTACCTATACCGTTCAGTCAGGATGGGTGCTTTTCCTTCAAGAAATCTGGATAGATACGCCCCCAAATAGCGCATTTGAGATATACATCAAAGGCAAGAAATATACAACAGATAACCAAATCGATCTCAAAGATAAACCAATCAAACTCAACTCAGGCGAGAAAATTGTATACAAAATCTACAACAACGACAGCCAGAACCACACTTTTGAGAACAGGATAGTTGGTTACGGAAGGCGAAAATGAGCAAGACAGTAACGAGAGGAACAACTGTAGGCTCAATAGAACAAATCAATAACGCATTACCAGCAGGTGCAAACGTCATAGGCAAAACAGGTGTAGATTACAGCGGCTCATTCTACCACAAAGTAGATACCGCAGCCGCAGACGCTGCCCGGAGAATGGAAACCGCTTCCCTGAAACTCAGGGATTGTATCATTGAATGCGAAACAAATGATCAGCTCCTCGGCGATGCAGCAGCCCAGGGCAGCGTAATGGCAGCCGGAACGAGCAGGGGTTACAGCAGTATAGACCTTTCAACCCTGTATTTCAAAAATAAAACCGCAGGGTTGAACGGTACTATCAGGGTTACAGGAGTGAGGGAATAATATGGGATGGGTAAACGATGTTGTAAAGCGGATTGCAGATCACGCCGCCAATACGGCCAGTCATGGCAGGACCAACATAGATGGTGTAACAGAAAGAGATGGAGCGATTGCAAGCCACGCAGCCCTTGCAGCCTCCCACGGGCGAACAAGCATTGATGGCGTAACAGAAAGAGATGCGGCAATAGAATCACACCGCGGCAGCGCAGTACATGGATCAGCGCAGCCACCACAGGCGCATGACAACACGAAGCACAATACAGCGTATGAAGCAGCCGCAAACAAGGGAATAGCAAACGGGTATGCGGGCCTTGGTGCAGACGCGAAAGTACCGGTCACAAATCTACCCCGCGCATATGGACAGGCATATAGAACAACTCTATACAGTCTAGCAGCCGTGAATGTGTGGTATGACCTGCCGTTTGATGGGGGGGATAACAACCTCACCGGTGTTTCGCACAGCACCGTCACAAATCCCGAGCGGATGGTGGTAAGCGAAGCAGGAGTATATCTGATCATATACGGAATCGTGACGAAATGGACGAGCGGTGACGGCGATCTCCTCTCAAGAATTGTGAAAAATGGCACAACGGAAGTGATTGGCAGCATGGCACAAACCGTCGTGACGGGAGCCAGCACGGATTACACCGACTACCTCACACATGCAACTATAGTTTCCCTCGCCGCGAATGATTATATCACTGTCCAGGCTGGGAGTAATTTTTCAGGCAACCGTATAGGCAATGCGAACATAGCACTCTCACCCGACCCGACAACATTTATAACGGCATCGGTCAATCTTGTGAGGATAGGGTGACAATATGGGGTGTATAAGCATTGACTCAAGAACGTGGTGCGATAGCGTAGATTGTTTCTACGAATTCTGGACGAATAGCATTGATAGCATGTATGCTGAAGGTAGTTGGGCAACTTCTCATAGGGGTGTCGTGAGTGTAACCCCTACCCAAAATAAAGAACAGGCAATTTTGAGAACAATAGATTATTTACAACCCACTTTTAGCCGCATATACGGGCGGACCATGTCAAAAAATGACATATGCGGAGAGGAGGGGTATAAATCCCCAGAGCAAATTGCAAATGATATGGCGGCAGCAGCACTTTTCGAATTACAACAGCAGCAAGCAGCAGCCACGCAAGCCGCAGAACAACTCAGGCTAAAAACAGCAATGCTTCAATCCCAAACAGCAGTATGGAGCGACCCGAACACCTACAAAACGGAAGTAGCCGAGACCACGCAGGAGATCCGTGCGTATAATGCTGATGTGGCAGCATTCCTAGCCACAGCACCGGGACAGTCGGGAACGGATAATGCGCTCCTGGGAAAGCCAGCGGCACAGAGCCAGCCAGCGACCCCAGCAACCACAGGAAGCGATAAGAGCGATCCAGGAAAGGCAATCATCATCGCTGTGGGTTTGGCAGCGGTAATAGCAGCGTTCGCGATTGCAGGAGGGAGAAAATGAGCGGTGTAACAGCAGGAGCGCAAGGTATCAAATACGAATCGGATAACCTTGATAAAATCCTGATCGGAGGCGCTATATTAGGGATAATTGGCGTGGGTTATGTGCTCTGGAAAGCCAAAGAAACCGCCGAGGATATAATCAACGCCCCGATAGAAGCAGCAGGGGCAGTACTACAGGCAGGAAAAGAAGCTATCCAGAACGAGGAGAACAGAGCAACACAAGCAGCCCGTGGCGTTCAGAGCCAGTATATTCAATCAGGTGGGATTTATACTGCACTCCCTGAGATACAGGCACAGGATAGATTCTGGACAACTCAGCCGAAAGACCCAGCACAGACATTCACACAATTCACGGAAAACTTGCCAGCAATTCCAGCCGCGGCGGTTAAACTCGGAAGCCTTGAAAGTTCAGTACTCGACGCAATCACAGGATATGATCCACTCACACAGGCAGCCCAGGCAGGCGCAGAGTTCAGGGTAGCACTTGAGCAAAACAACGATGTAGAGAGGTTCGAGGCGTTATCAAGCGCAGAGAGGGCGCTTGTAACAATCGGAGAGGCGTTACCGCGTACTTTCATAGGCGTATCGCCTTATGAGGCTGGACAGCAAGCAAGGTCATGGTGGGACTCGCTATGGTAGATGCAGGAATAGTCGAAATTGGAATTTTCTTTTTATCGGGCGCATCTATGTTGATCAATACAGGGGTATGGTACCGGCTCGGAAAAATTGAAACCACGATCGATATGTGCCCCACATGCCAGCATTCGAGAAGAAAATAAGAGATGATTGAAATGGACGAACAAATATTAAGCACAGTATTAGGAATAGTAGTGATAACAGCCTCCGGGCTGATAAGCGCAGGGCTGGTTTACGCAAAAACAAATGCAAAATACCAGCAAGTCAAGAAGATGCTTAAAGACCTGGTAGCAGCCATTGATGATGACAGGCTAACCACAGAGGAAGTGCAAATACTGATCCAGGATGCAAGGAATATAGTCGCATAGAGGAAAGGATAGAAATATACCTTAAACCCAACATGACAAAGAGCAAGATGAGTATCCAGAAAAAAAGGAAAGTCACAACACCTAAAAAGAAGGTATCTATGAAGTTCCTTAAGGCAAAGAAAACAGTATCGGATTACATAAAGAAAAACAGTCACCGCCAGGTGTGGGTAAGCGAACTTGCCGAAATGCTGGAACTGGATTTAAGTACACTCGTCAAAGTGCTGGATCAGCTATATGATGAGGGACATATCAAGAAAGGGACAGCATGACGACATTATACGGCTCAGGGGATTCTATTGAGGGAAAAAAGATACTCTGCGAAGCTGAGAAGTTCCAGAAGCCTCACAGGATATCAACAAAAGGCAGGCACAACGCCCAACAGGTGAAAGCCGAAGGGAACCCGGCAAAAGCAGTTATAGACCAGCCTGTAAGATGGGTGAAGTAATCCCAGGATTGCTTTAGAGTTAACGCACTATAAACGATTTACGGGGCGTTTTGCCCCTGTTTTTTTATAGGCAACGGGAAAAGATTAGCATCCAATAGAATTTTAGACAAGTGTGAGGAATCTAAATTAAATAAATCTTTATTTTTGAAAAATTTATTTAATGCATAGAAAGGGGAAACCCACAGTACCATTGCCACAAGTGCAGGAGATACCTTATCACTCATTAATAAAACAATATCGGTAGCCGCAACTCCCGCCGAAATTCCAAGCACTACTAAAGCGGTGTATTCTGAATCGATGTTTAAACCGAATACCAAAGAATAAACCAAAATCCCAAGATAGATAATCGTGAATAGCCCCAAGGTGTACCAGAATTTAACAAGCAGCACTTTAGCGAGATCCGTTAGTTTCATAATAATCTATTCAACCTCCAAATCCTTAAAGATTTTGTATATATAAATTATCCCCGCTATGACAAATACTGTGTAAATCCCCAATAAAGCATATTCTGAAATCTCACGCAGGAGTGTAACGGCATAAGACGACCCCAACCCTAACTTAGTTGCCAGCCAGTTTATTGCAAATATCCCTATCATGAAGAATGCAATAGTTATTGTGTGTTCAACAATGACTCCCAACATAAATAGAAATTCTATGATCTTTTTCTTTGCCAATTGTCGCGGTTTTACCATATTACCCTTTCATGATAACGATATTCCCCTTGTCATCCTCTTCAAACTTTACCTATTTTATCCCTCATATACACATCATAAAATCCCAAACCGATAAGGATACCAAAAAACAAATTAACCTTTGCCTCAAAATCGCCAACAGAAAACAAACCTATCGCAAACACGCTTAAGAACGCTATAGAAACCAAATTTCCAACTTTCATATTTTCATCCCTTCCTGATAATGATATTCCCCTTATCGTCCTTTTCAAAAATAACATGATCGCCAGATTTAATTTTAACCTCTTTTACAACATCTACAGATAGCGTTATTCTATTCCCAACTGACACCTTAGACGATCCCAAAAATTTCACAACACTAACAACAATAATATCCTTTAAATGTTTTTCCTCCGAATAAGGTATAAATACCGATATAACCATATTAGGATAAACACTTTCACACTACTATGCTTATACTCATAATAAAAGGGGACGTAGGGAAAGTAAAGGCGAGGCGGGCAATCCTGACGACAAACAGAAAAGCAAGACTGCCAGGGCGGTAACCCTTTTTTTCACCTCCCCTTACGTAATGTCTTTCTTGTTCATAATACTTATAGTTAACTCAACTTTCAGCGTTAACTATATATATGATGCACATACTAATTTAAAAGGTCTGTTTAGCGGTAACTGAACAGGCGCAAAAGGAGAAACGACAAACAATGAACGTAAAAACACATAGCGCAGGCTCTAAACCTGCGCTTCGGCATATCAAGGTCTTTTCGACCGAACACGAACAGATAATGAAGAACGTCTCTCTTCTTGAAGTGGAATATTTCAAACGTGCGCAGGCTCTGAACATTCCAATCAGGAAAAAAGGCAAGTACCGGAACGTCCCCGGTCAAGCCGAAGCAATGGAATACTTCTTTGCCGGCATCAGCATGAGCGAATATATCGAAACGCTGATAGGCCGGGCAAACACAATAATACAGAGACAGCAGGGGGCGCAGCATGCTTAACGAGACGGCAGAAAAAGGCTTGAGGCTATATAAAAAACACCAGGAAGCGAACGGTGACCCCTTCTATAACCTGATCATGATTCAAGCCGTAGAGATGAACTTTGACCCAAAAGAAATTCAGGTAAAAATCACTGTTGACAGGCTCGCGGAATTAGCCAGAAAGCTCGTCAAGCCTGTGTTCTACATAGCAGAACCCGAAGGCATATACGGCAAAGTCAACCACTCGATCTATGCGATCAGGTACGAAGGTACGTGGATAGTGGCATACCAGGCAATCAAGGGGGCGAAATAATGGGCGTTCCTGAGTTCATCAAGCAGCAGGAAGCCCCACCTTCATGCACACATAAACCATACTGCCCCGGAGATTGCGGAGAGTGTGACGGCGAATCTATAGACGCAGCTAAGGCGATCCTGGAAAGAAGGGGGCGGTAGCATGGACGCCCCGGACTGCTTCACAAAAGAAAAGACCTGCCACATCAAGACGCTATCCAAAACAAAAGAATACACAGAAAAGACCGCCCCGATCTGCGAAGGATGCATACTCAGGGGGCGGTGAGATGAGGTTAATAATTGATCTCAACCCGGATACAACCCTATCCCGGATAGACGATTTAGGCACACACCTAAAGCGACATTTTAGTGATGTGATTACAGAAACACACCTCGACGAGACAGAGGAATAAAAAGGCGTTACGAGGGGGCGCAGTCCCGCCCCTTCTTTTCTATTCGAGGGTACTATGGGTTATTTTCCAGATTCTATTAATCATCAATGCCACAGACCGCCAGAGGTCAAATTAGGAAACCGTCAAAAGGGCGAAGACTGCCACACATTCATAGGGGTAGTTCATGTTTGGAAGCTGGGCGTAGGTTGCAGGGGATGCCCATTTTTTCTTGATCTACATGATTACGAAAAAGAGGATGAGGACGAATGAAACCGCAGGCACAGCACCCACCAAAATACCGATGTACACGCAAAAAGGGGCGTGCCGGGTGCAAGGAGTTCAAAATATGCAGGGGTTTCAGGTGTAAGCGATGGAAACCGCAATAACCGACCTCAAGGTTTACCGGTGCCTCTGTAAAACACCTATGAGAATCAAAGCGCACAGGGACGGTATGTTTATCCTGCGCTGTAACAGGTGCGGTTATGAGGTTGATTTTTTAGAGGATCATCCTTATTTCAATCACGAGGAAGCAAGGACAGAGATAGGGGATTATGTTATTTTTGAAGCGTTCAAGAAGAGGGGATAACCTGAAAATACTTGATCTCTGCGCAGGCACAGGGAGCGCAACCCTGGCATTCAGGGACAGGGGACATGAGGTTATAACGCTTGATTTAGAGGGAGATGTGGATATACGCTGTGATATCAGGGAGTGGTATCCACAAAAAAGGCAGTTTGATTTTATATGGTCTTCCCCGCCGTGTACCGAATTTAGCATAGCAAAACGGATACCATACAAAGACCGGAAGCCAGATTTAACTATAGTCCGGGCGTGTTTCCGGATTATCGAAGAAATTAAGCCACGTTTCTGGATCATGGAGAACCCTAGAGGGGCGTTAAGGCATTTCATAGGAAAGCCTGTTATAACTGTCAGGTATGCCGATTACGGTTATGTGTGTGCAAAGCCTACGGACTTATGGGGTGTGTTCCCCTGGTTCTACTCAAGAACCAAACCGAATGATAAGCCCACACCATGGGATACCGCATTCCCACACCATAGCAGAATATGGGCGCATCAAAGGGCGCAAGTTCCTTACAATCTTTCTATGGCTATATGCCTGGCATTGGAGAGGGAACTTGAAACAATCTGACAAAGTTTCTAATGAGGGAGACACATCTAAGGTCTCTTTTAGGGGGGTGAAAGGTCGGGATTCCGGCAAAGTCAGGGATTTCTTCTTATCTCACCCGGATGAAGAATTTACACCGAAGGACATAACGCTTTTTTGTAAAATCGGGCATTCAAGCGCAAAAAAAATATGTATGCGTTTTTACCTCAAAGGATTCATAGAAAGTCCCCTTAAAAATCACTATCTGTATAAGCGAAAAATAACCGCCGATGAGTTTAAAATTATTCAACAAGCGCAAAATCTATTACTTCATAACACAATGATTACAGTGGGAGACACAAACGGGGACAAATCAGGGGTTAGGCGCAAACGGGAGACTAACCCAAATAACTTAGACAGTAAATTTCAAGTAGGGGGGGCGCAGGTAAAAATATTTCGATATGAGCGTGACCGCATCAAAGCACCAAGAAAAAGGTACAAAATACCCAAAAAAAAGGTACAAAATAGTACAAAAAACAGTACACTTTCAGGCAGAACCATAACCTCAAAACCAAAAAAAATCACAAAAACAGAAAAGGAATATTTGCGCCTGCTTAGTGACGGTATAACAGCACCCCACCGGCTCGCAGTATGTCGAAATTGTGAGGTAAGTATTGTTTATAGACATCTCAGGAATTTAAAGAAAAAAAGGCTAATTAATGACTTTAACGAAATAGTACAAAATTTGAGGGTGGCTCAACCCAACCCCAAGCAGCAACACGCCGAAGGCGGCACTGGGAGTAGTTGCCAAGTAAGGACTCATAGTCAAAAATGGAAAATCGATATAATTGAGAAAAAACAAGGGTATGAAAAACACATCGGGAAAACAATTTACATAGATGATAATGCTGTGTGTTGCTGGGCTGATTCTATTGATGTACATGGCACGAAGTCTTTTATAGCTGACGACCTCCAAAAAGCACTCGCTAAAAGTATGGATTACTGGACTGGATTATTTACAAAAATTGAGCATGATCTAAAAATTATTCTTATCCATGAAAGGTATCAGAACATCAAATTAGTATGGGGGAAATATGGTGAAATGGATAGCGAAATAGCCAAGGATTGTGAACTGCGCGGGGAAAGGATTAAAATTTATGCGAAGGAAGATGGTAAGCTTTGGTTTGATATAGATAACTCATGGAATTTCCATGAAATGCATACCCTTCATCCAAAAACTGGAAAAGAGGACTTAGAAAAGGTCAAGAAACATATAGATGACTGGCGCACCAATGACTCACCGACATCATCCGAGATGGCAAGCGCAATTACAGTATTAGCTAAAGCAATGACGGTTACAATAAATAACCCGCATATGGGTTACACAGAGCAACCAAAAAAAGAAAAACCAAATAAAGACGACCCGATGTTTAGTTAACTATGTTCCTCTATTAACCTCCCCTCCTCTTTTAAAATCCTTCTCGATTCAACCATTCCATTATAGACTTTTTCAAACCCCTCTAAAAATGCCTTTGCCGTCTTCATACTTAAATGAATGTGCCCGAAGTCCCCAAAGTACAAAGTTACTTGATCAAATCCTTCGCTACCCTTAATAGTTATATCTTGAACAGGGACTTGTGTAACACACAAAGCAGTCCCGTTCCCTTTCAGTACTGCCCCACCGGGAAGTTTCATATCTGGTATTTTTTCCGTTCCACGATGAACGTCAAAAAACTTCCAGTTAAAATTACTTATTTTATATATGAATTCATCCACCCCACTCCCAACCATATCTTCATCAAATGCGTCGTGGGTTTTATATTCCACTCGTATGAACTCCATCGTCTTATCTTTTGTTATATATTCCATCTTTTTCTTCGCCATTTTAAGCCCTCTCGATTATCAGACGCCCATCATCGATTCTAATCGTAACCTTTTCACCATCATTAAAAGGAAAAAGGCTATCACGTGCTACTTCGGTAGGCACATAAATAAAAAACTTGGGGTATTCTTTATCCTTGCTATATGTAGGGCGATTAACAAACCGCCCCTTTCCGCTTCTCATCCTTGTAACCTCAACGGGTGTACACGCATTCATAGTTTATTACCTCATTCGAAACACTATCAGTATTACTTTCAGTATTTACAAATAATGTACACAACATTTATATAGTTATCACTCATGAACAAGTCTTTAGTGTACACAACAGATGTACATTATGAGGGATTATAAAATGGATAACATTGAACAGAAAGTAGTAACTGTAGAACATGAAATTCTATATGTAAAGGTGAAAATAAACAAAGACCATTTAGATAGCGTCAAGGTTTATGCAGATATGATTCGCCTGGATGAAGACAGCCTGCTTGAACAAATAATGGCAACAGGCATAAAAACAATCAGAGGGCAGATAAACAACTTGCCGTATGCATCAACAAGTAAGCTTATAAAACGGTACCACAGCGAGGCGTAATATTGGACGCCATACACGAGATAGCTGATAGGATAGAAGGCAAAATAGGCGGTTATAACCTTCGTTTATGGTGGGCGACATGCGAACAACATGTGAATACCTGCAAACATGAAAACTGCCCGCAGTGTCTTGACTTTATGCGGTTCAAAAAAATACACGGAGTGCAATAAGGAAAGCATTAGCACTCCAACCGAGTGCTATCTTTTTTTCTATCCAAAGAAGTTATGCTACAGCAAGCTTTCTCTCAAGGTCAGCAATCTTGATCTCCAATGCGGTTATTTTTTCAATGACAGGGATACGCTTTTCAATGGAATCAAGCCTTACGTTCATCTCCGTTCTCAGGCTTTCTATCTCTTTTCTGACACTTGTTATTTCGGTCTTTGTCTCATTTCTCAGGCTGTCTATCCTTTCGTTCATTGAATCTATCCGTGTATTGACGGCCTTTATTTCTCCCTGTATGGCTTTGATATCTCCGCTTATCTCACTTAGCTTAGGCAATAATAAGCGTTCAATCCATCCAGGTATCTTTTCCGCGGGCATAGTTCCATACTTGATTCACATGCTATTTAACCATTTAGCCGAGGAAAAATCATGATTCTTTTCAAACCCTATCATATATTCCCGATCCTTACAGGTCTCAAGACCCAGACCCGCAGGACGTGGGAAAAGCCCCGCGTAAAAGTGGGATCCGTCCAACTGGCAAAAACCGCGATGATCAGCAAAGCATATTTTGCAGAGTTGCGGATCCTCGCAGTGTATCAGCAGAGATTAGGCGACATGACAGAAAAGGACGCTTACGAGGAAGGCGGTTACACCCTGGAAGGATACAAACAGGCGTTTCAAAAGATTTATGGGGAATGGGACGAAAACAAGATAGTTTATGTTGTAAAATTCGAGATAATATAAGAACACTAATTATAAAATGATTATTAAATATGTCATACATTTTCAAAACAAAAACGAATAAAAATTATAAACACCTCGATTAGAAAAACCAAGAAAAAATATTAGGTATAAAACCAAGTATTAAGTTTTTATAATGGATAAATGTTATGATTCCCGGAATGTCAGGTTTTAATATCTCCCGGATCAATGGTGCGGTATATGAGATCCATAGTCCTTCTCTCCTCTGGTCTTGACTCCACTGTTGCGTTCAAGGAAGCATTCGACAGGTGTGATGAAGTGATGTGCGTGACCTTTGATTACGGGCAGAGAGCCAGGAAAAAAGAGATAGAATTTGCAAAAGCTATCTGCGAACAGTTCAGGGTCGGGCATATTATCATAGAACTTCCCTGGTACGGAAATTTTCGCGGCGCGCTCACAGGCGGGGGAAAAATGCCAACAATTTCAAGATATGACCTTGATAATGCTGATGTCACTCAAAAAACAGCCCAGCAGGTCTGGGTACCTGCACGCAATGTAGTCTTTCTTTCAATCGGGGCGGCACTAGCTGAAAATTTCAGGTTCGACATGATAGTTACAGGATTCGATGCAGAGGAGGCAGCGACCTTCCCGGATAACACGCCTGAGTTCGTGGAGAGCTTCAACAGGATGCTGACAACAGGCACCCTGACGCATCCCGAAGTTTATACACCGCTCATAGCCATGAGTAAGACCGGCATAGTCAAAAGGGGCATTGAGATAGGCGCACCGCTTGAGTGGTCGTGGTCGTGCTACCTTGGGGGGGAGAGACCTTGCGGGATATGCGAATCATGTCTTCGCAGGGCGAGAGCTTTTGATGCTGTGGGAGTGACTGACCCTCTGATGGAGAGGCTGAAGTAATTTCCTAAATTCACTGACCTACAATCCGCGCGTAGCCAGCACTTCCTTATCTGTCAGGCTCCTGATATCAATGCCCTTCATAGCCCCGCCAAGCCCCTTAGAGATCTCAGCAAGCATGGAAGGATTATCGTAATTATTCACAGCCTCAACTATTGCCGAAGCCATTTTCTCAGGGTTCTCTGCCTTGAATATCCCTGAACCTACAAAGACGCCGTCCGCACCCAGTCTCATCATGAGCGCAGCATCAGCCGGTGTAGCAATTCCACCTGCGGCAAAATTCACGACAGGAAGTCTCTGGAGTTCAGCAACTTCTTTTACAAGCTCTACCGGCGCTTCAATTTTCCGTGCTTCAATAGAGAGTTCACCTGAAGTTTTTCCCTTGAGTTCCCGTATCGCACCGATAATTGTTCTCATGTGCCTCACGGCTTCCTTCACGTCACCAGTCCCTGCTTCTCCCTTAGTCCTGATCATCGCAGCGCCTTCGTTTATCCTGCGAAGCGCCTCTCCAAGGTCTCGTGCACCACAGACGAACGGGATGGTAAATTTTGTCTTTTCTATATGGAACATCTCGTCAGCAGGTGTGAGTACTTCTGACTCATCTACCATGTCAACGCCTAACGCTTCAATGATCTCAGCCTCCACGAAATGACCTATCCTTGCTTTAGCCATGACTGGTATTGTGACAGAATCCATTATCGCTTCGATAATAACCGGGTCAGCCATACGTGCAACCCCACCTGCTTTCCTGATATCCGCAGGTACCTGGTGTAGCGCCATTACTGCCACCGCGCCAGCTCTTTCAGCTATAAGCGCTTCTTCCGGGGTGGTTACGTCCATGATGACGCCGCCTTTTTGCATGCTGGCAAATCCGCGTTTGATAAGTTCTGTGCCATGTCTGAGTTTTTCAAGCTGCATAATGTCATTCTTCCTTATAATCTGAGATATTATACTTTTCCCCTAAATCACAAGTATGCTTTCAAAAAGTGGGACAATAATAGCGCCAGAAACAACGCTAACGACCACTATCCAGTCCACTCTCTCATGAGCCTGGGGCAGAAGGTCGCTCGCGCCTATATAAACGAACGTGCCAGCCGTAAATGCAAGAATGAGTCCGAAATATTCCTTTGGGAAAAACCCCGCGATGAGTGCGCCAACGACGGTG
>JAQUNZ010000009.1 GCA_028717345.1 Candidatus Methanoperedens sp. | reverse complement strand
TTGAAATTATCTTTGCTATCCCAGAATTGCGGTGTTCCCAGCCGTTTTAGAATTGCTGCAGATACATCTGGCGGGGATATATTCACTGAAAAAGACTCAAGTTCCTCTCCCGACCAGAAACCATCGACGGAAAGGGGTACTTCTATTTGTTCAGTCACGCTGGCGGTTGAAGGGGCTCCTACCTCAGGAACCTTTTCAGTATTTACAGTACGCTTTTTGCGAAGCGACGCAGTAATTTCATCCTTTGTCCTTCCTCGAAGTTTGAAAAGCATGAAAGGGTCACGATCAAACTCCTCTGCCAGGATATAATATACCGCAGCAATGTGCTTGCATGGATTGGCGCTGTCAGGGCATGAGCAGTCTGTCTTTATGCCTTTTGAGGATTCAGGGAAAAGCGACATTCCTGTTGCATCAAAAGCTTCCTCGATATTCTGGGGCATCTCTCCTGCAAGCAATTTCGCCGCGAATATGGCTTTCCGGGACATTTCTTCCATGACCCTGTTCCATGCTTCATCAGCAAGCGGCTTCATTTCTATCTTCACGGAATATGGTTCCGACATAGAACCCTGCACCCTTGCCGTAACCCTGCCAGGGGTGAGTTTAAAATCAAGCACCTGTCCGCTTCTTGCGTATCTCCTTCCGCGCTCCAGCCTGTTGCTCCATCCGAACGACTCAAGCACCTTTACCCAGCGCTTCGACCACCAGGTATCGCCGATGCTCCCTCTCTTGCTTTTAGCTTTAATTCCACCTTCTACTTTTATTGGCTTTGAAGGGGTGTATCCGCCCCAGAAATCATCACGATAGCCCATTTATCCCTCCTTTCCTGTGACTTCTCATTTTATAATGAAAAAATGATTCCCTGCGAGGGTAATCTACCACAGAGGACGCAGAGAGCACAGAGCTTGGAAATTTTTCTCTGTGTCCCCTGTGCTCTCTGTGGTTTTTCAAATCGGAAAATAATTCAAATTTTTTCATTCCCTTATTCATCAGCCACCGCCTCTTTTCGCAGCGTGAACATCTCTCTTAGCTGCTCGGTCGTCATCTCGGTCAGCCAGCCTTCACCTGTACCTATGATGTTCTCTGCAAGCGCTTTTTTATCCTCTATCATCTCATCGATCCTCTCCTCAAGAGTCCCGTCGCAGAGAAACTTGTGCACCTGCACGTTCTTTGTCTGCCCGATGCGGAATGCGCGGTCAGTCGCTTGGTTCTCAACAGCAGGGTTCCACCAGCGGTCGAAGTGGAAAACATGACTGGCGCGCGTCAGGTTCAGGCCGATCCCGCCTGCTTTTAGCGAGAGGACAAATATCCTTGGTCCGTTCTTTTCTGAAAAACGCATGACCATCTGGTCCCTCTGCTTCTGGGGAACTCCGCCATGCAGGAAGAGCACTTCCTGACCAAAAACCTTCTGGAAATGCGTCTTAAGCATACCTCCCATCTCTGCGAACTGGGTAAATACAAGAGCGGCATCATCCTCAGCCAGCACTTCCTCCAGCATCTCCGTAATGCGGTTTAACTTTCCGGAACGTCCGGGAAGCGCTGAGCCGTCCACCAGGAATTGTGCAGGGTGGTTGCAGACCTGCTTCAGCCTTACAAGAGCCGAAAGCACCATGCCTTTTCGTTCGATGCCCTCGGATTCCTCTATTTTCCTGAGCATATCTTTAACAACTGCTTCATAGAGAGTCGCCTGCTCTTTAGTAAGGTTGCAGTGTTCCTTCATCTCGATCTTATCAGGAAGGTCTTTAATAATCGTCGGATCGGTTTTCAGGCGGCGGAGTATAAAAGGTGAAACAATGCTCCTGAGCTTTATCCCCGCCTCTTTGTCATTATACCGCTCAATAGGCAGCGCGAATCTTTTCCTAAATCCCTCTGCAGAACCAAGGTAGCCTGGATTCAGGAACTCAAGGATCGACCAGAGCTCAGATAAGCGGTTCTCCACGGGTGTGCCTGTGAGCGCCACGCGATAGTCCGATCTGAACTTCCGGACTGCCTGTGATTGCTTTGTAAACTGGTTCTTGATATTCTGCGCCTCATCAAGCACAACTCCATTCCAGTGTATCTGTGAGAATATTTCTTCATCCCTGTGCGCCAGCGCATAGGTGCTGATAACAAGATCGTATCCTGGAACTTCCGAAATGAACTCTTTCTTTTTGCGCGCAATGCCGTGGTGGACCAGAACGCTAAGCGAGGGCGCGAACTTCTTTGCTTCTCTCTGCCAGTTCCCTACGACGGATGTGGGACATATCAATAGCGTGGGCTTATCTGCGCCTCTATCTTTGTCCTTTAATAACAGAGCCAGCATCTGTATGGTCTTCCCAAGCCCCATATCGTCAGCAAGGCACGCGCCAAGCCCGTACTGCCGCAGGAAAGTAAGCCAGGACATGCCTTTAACCTGATACGGGCGAAGCTCACCCACAAAATCATCCGGCTGAGCTTCTTCTGTTATGGCAGCTCTTCCCGATAAACGCTCAAAAAGTTCAGATAGCCATCCCGATGCAGAAAATCCGCTTACAGGAAGACCAGTATTTGTCTCACCTTTTGCAAGACCAAGACTCAGGGCTTCTCCCAGCTTCATCTCACCTGGACCCCTGGATTTGAAGAACTTGATGGCAGCTTCAATGTCTTCTTTTTTCACCTCTACCCATTGTCCTCTTATGCGCACGAGCGGCTCTTTCAGGTTAACGAGAGCCTTGAATTCATCTTCACTTAAAGGCTCATCCCCGATAGCAAGCTGCCAGTCGTAGTTAATGAGCGAATCGAAACCGAACCGCCCTTTGCTGGTCTTCGGGTCTTTCTTTGGTTTCATGTTCAGTTTCATACCGAGCTTCAAGCTTGCTGCGCCTTTATTCCACCAGGGGGGTATGAGGACGCCGAATCCGCTTTCCTCAAATAATGGTACTGCTTCTTTTAAAAAAGCGTATGCCTGCTGCGTGGTTAGCTGCGCTGAATCCGGTTTTGCCGAATGCAGGCTGTCCTCGATAGTAGGATATAACCGGGAGGCTTTTCCAAGGTCGGAGAGAAGTTTTTCCTGCGGATGGTCAAACTTGCGGTTCAAATAATGGAGTGTGTCATTTGATTCTCTCCAGACCATTTCTGCAGGGACAAGAAGACTTGGATCACTGGATGCCTGTAAAAGATAATGCAGGTTCCAGGTATCAGGATATGTACCATCAGAAGGTTCAAGACGGAAGCATGTGCGAAAGTCTGATCTTTCAATTTCATGTATCGGAGCTTTCCATGCCATTATTCCTTCGTAGAGGTCTTTAATACCCGATACCTGGACGTTGATCGGTTCTCCCGTGGCAAGAGACTTAAGCCATGCTTCAGAGAGACCGGGTTTTTTTGATATGATATCAGATACCGGCTTCCAGCTTCGGATACAACTGTCGATCGAGCTATTAAGATAATCTGATAAGAATGCTTCCTGGGTATTCGGTACATTGTCCTGAACGAGCGCCCGGCAAACAGGGGGCATTCCGCGCGCTAGCATCGAAAATCGCATCCTGGCGTTCTCATCGTTCAGCGCATACTGCCACCTTGCGAACGCCATGTTGTTTTTTGAAAAAACGATCCCTGGCACAAAATGCTGTTTTGAGAGAAGTTCCATTGCGAATTTTGAGACTTTGCTCCAGAACCGCAGGTCTGTCCCGATGACCGCGCCGTCGTTTTCTCTCCATGCGCCTGATAGTGAACTCAGCAGCATGACCGCATCTTCGGGCGGTATGCAAAGACCACCCACTTTCCACTGCGACAGGCTTAGCGGCCCCTCTGCAATCTCCCCGCTATCGTCCCTGAGAATATCCGGCGATGCCAGAGGAGACCTGGAAAGTGATGGTAGCAGGAGTGGCACTTTCTTTGAGCGCGCTTTTTTGCTGATATTGCAGCCCTGCACTGAGTCGAAGGACTCTATAGCTATTTTCAGGTCTTTTTCCAATGCCTGGTATGGATGCATAGCGCCTGATTTTGGGGGGCGTCCCCTGCGTTTGACCGGTGAAATGAAGGATGATTCGCCCCATAAGAAGAAGTCTCCTCTGTCTGTTGATGCTTCAGGCGGTTTCCATATCCCATGAAGGACTATCATATGTAAAATAAATCAATGTCATATCATTTTTTGTGACTTAAAACTTTCTTTTTTGACCGTTACTTTACATGTTTGTATAGTTGTATTTCTTTGCGTACTTTGCTCATGATTTTTGAATCATGAGTTTATCCCGTATGAATTTTTTAACCTCAAGCGCCAACACATACGCTTCTTCTGCTTCTTCGATCGTTGGCTCGTACCACTCATCAGGATAGCGTATCTCAACTGCATAATCTGTTAGAATGTCAATATGCGATAATTTTTCATTGAAAGAATTATCCACTTCTGAACATAAATTTATCAAAGTCATAATGCTATGCGTTTTCGGAAATTCTATCTGATATTTTACGAGAAAAGCCTTGAGGTATTTCTACACAGCTTGCTGACAATGGAAACATACACCTTCAGAAATGATGATATTTGCCTTAAGACCCTGTTCTGCTGCAATTAAATCACGGTCTGCAATCTTTATCCATTGAATAACGAGATCATTTATGACCTTATTTTTGTTCATATATCACTTTACCATATTTATTCGCAGGATAAACCACTGTTCCGATAACATCTTTCAACTTATCAAATTCCTGAGTGCTTTTAACTATTATGTCTATTGGTATTGAAAAATCCTTAAGGATATTTCTAACTTTTCGATTCCTTTGGATCCCGGGAAGATCATCATCTTTTATTATGAGAAAATCCAGATCGCTATCTTTTGTTGGATGCCCGTATGCGTATGATCCGAACAGGATTATCTTTCTGGGTTTATACCCTTCAACTATGGTTTTGACTACTTTCTTAATTTTCCCTTGATTTATCATTGATCTCTTCCTCAGGAACATCCATCTCGCTAATCGCCATTTTCTTACCTGCCTTTTATCTTATCTGTGATATTGTATATAAATCTTTAGCGCAAAACCGCATAAAATGGCGGAATACTCATAGTCGTCGCAACGTTTGACCCACACTCAGACGCTTATTTAATTGTGTGATAATAAGTTAAATTTGGGGGAAAAACAACTTATTAAAATTCACCAACAAGAATTGAAACAGTCTCTTCTTTCATCACGGCCAATTCTACCCTCCGCTTCCCACATATATCAGCGCAATTACAAGAGTGATCAGGATATACAACAAATATAAATGAATGCTGCCTGTCTGAATGACCCTCAGGACTCTGGATAAAGCAAGAACGATCCATGCTACAGGTGAGTAGAGATACTTCTCAAAGATCGGTTCGATCTCGGATTCAAACGCGAACCTCTCCTTGAAATATGGAGAACCCGCATATGTTGTATGTATCTCCCTGTGAGGGCGGTAGATATTAACGAACCACATCCTTATAGGTTTTGAGAATGCTGTGGCTGTGTACTCATTCCTGCCCGTGGTAGCAGGCTGCCCGCATCCCCATGTTTCGTATGTCTTCGTACCAGTTCTTCCTCCGGCAGCCAATGCCAGTATTAAGATAATCGGGATGAAAATAAAAAGCAGGAGGAATAACCACACTGTCGAGATACTTCCTGCTCCTGAAACTATAGAAAGGTCAAAAGTGATCCTTGATATTACGCTTGTACCCACAAGAGGAGATGCGATATCATCAAGGACACCAGCAAAATAAAATGGAAAAACACCAAGTGCTATACAAAGGAGAGACAGAATTCCCATCCCGATCAGCATGCTTTTTGGCACTTCTTTTGCATGCTGTGCATGTTCACTCCGGGGAAGTGCAAGGAAGCTTATCCCGAAAGCTTTTACAAAACACGCAGCAGCAAGAGCGCTTGTGAGTGCAAGGGCGGCGCCGCTTGAAAGTATAGCTATCTTTGTGATATTATCCGAAAGATTGATGCTAAGAAGCTGTGCCTGGAAGGTCAGCCATTCGCTTACAAAACCGTTAAACGGAGGCAGTGCAGAGATCGATATTGAACCGATAAGGAAAAAAAGCGCTGTCCACGGCATCTTTTTTATCAGACCGCCCATCTCCTCGATATTCTTTGTATGTGTTGAATATATCAGAGAGCCTGCGCCCATGAAAAGCAGGGACTTGAAAACAGCATGGTTTATTGTGTGATACAGGGCTGCGATCAATCCGAATGCTGCAAGTTCAGGATGCCCCAGGGACATAAATATCATAGCAACTGCAACACCGATCAGGATTATCCCGATATTCTCAACGCTGTGGTAAGCAAGCAGTCTTTTCATGTCGTGCTCCATCAATGCGTACATGACACCAAGAAGTGCAGATGCGGATGCAATTATTAAAAGCGCCATTCCCCACCACATGCTGCTTGCTCCCAGGAAATCAAATGAAATGCGGATTATCATGTATATCGCGGTCTTTATCATCACCCCGGACATCAATGCGGATACGTTACTTGGCGCCGCAGGATGTGCATACGGAAGCCAGACGTGAAGAGGCACAATGCCTGCTTTTGTTCCGAAACCTATGAGGCAAAAGAGGAATGCAAGGTCTTTTAGCAATGGGGGGAGCGATACACCGCTCATACTCCCGAAATTGAAGCTCCCGCTCCCGCCTGCGAGGATAAGTAATGAGAGTATGATGAAACCTGTGCCTATGTGGGTCATCACGATGTAGATAAAACCTGCTTTTCTTGTTTCCGGTTTTTCATGTTCGTAAATAACCAGGAAATATGATGTCACTGACATCAGTTCCCAGACTATCAGGAACATGACCACATTGCTTGCTATGACAACGAATATCATCGAGAGGATAAAGATATTGTAAAGAAAACCAAGATATCCGATGTTCTTTTTTCCGAAGTATTCGCGCACATAGCCGATTGAGTATATCGATACTGCAAGGGCTGAGATCGAGATCACAAGAATGAAGAACGCTGAGAGCCTGTCCGCGACAAAAGCAAAATTCAGGAACGATGAACCTGATATGGAATATGTAAATTTTTCTCCAGAAAGAACAGAGAATGAAAAAACAATACCAAAAAAAGATGCGATGGAAGCGCTCAGGAATGCAGAATAGGTAGAGAGCTTGTCATTTTTATTAAATATTATAGATAATACTGCGCCCACCAGGTAAAAGATGATAAGTGCATAGAATAGATAATTATAATTCGTGTTATCACCATAAATAATGAATAACTGACCCAACATTTACATATGTCACAATATTTAAGTGTAACGCCAATTTCATATACATTCAACCTTATTATTACATGGAGTTCTTATAATGGCAAACGTATCTATCATCGGAAGTGAGAAATCAGGCAGGACCAGTCTTGCAGCAAAGCTTGGAAAGAAGGGGACTGAATCTGATATTACTCTTTATAATTTTGTAAAGGGGACTGACATTTATTCATTTGTGGATGCCATAGGCTATCCTTCTTCGATAAAATCGCTCATCAATGCGATTAACCTTTCTGATATTTCCCTTGTCTGCGTCCCGGCGACAGGACTTAATTCGCAGGTTGGAGAATGCATCGTGGCGCTTGACCTGCTTGGCAACAAACGGGGGATATTCGTTATCACGATGTCTGATAAATCAAATCCTATGGCACTTTCTGAACTTACTGAAAAGATAAAAGCCATCACAAAAGGAACGAACCTTGAAAAGTGGGAATCTGTTCCAGTTTCAACAACCACGTTCGAAGGTCTGGAAACGCTAAAGGAGAAGATATTCTCACTTGCGGATGAAGCAAAGAAAGCCAATGCAGCCCTGAACGACCTGCCGCCCCGTATCATGGTAGATCATTTCTTCAACGTCACCGGTATCGGGACTGTGGTGCTGGGCGTCGTTATGCAGGGGACAATCAAGGTTCACGACCAGTTCACCCTGTTCCCGGTAAAAAGACCTGCCGAGGTACGCTCGATACAGAGCAATGACGTGGATATGAAAACCGCACCCGCAGGCACAAGAGTTGGACTGGCTCTGAAAGGAGTGCAGTCAAAGGAATTCGACCGCGGGTATATATTGTCAAAAGACGAGAGTGTCGCATCAAAATTCACACTTCAGTGCCGCCTTTCAAAATTCACTCAACCTCTGGGCGTGGGCGACACTGTGCACCTGTTCGCCGGGCTTCAGGACATGCCTGCGACCATTAGCAGTATTTCTGTGGGCGGCAAAGATGCCACTCAGGCACAGGCTGGGTCGGAGTGTACAGTAGTTATTGCCACGCAGAAGGATGTGGCATACAACAAAAACGACCGTTTCCTTATCGCCCAGTTGAACAATCCTAAGCAGAGGTTCGTGGCTGGATGCGCCCTGGCGTAGGCGGTCAGAAAGAACATGAATTTACAATTCTTTGAGCTATGCAATGAAGTTGCTGATGCCATAAAGGAAGAGGTTTCGGGATTAATTGGAAAACCAGAAGCAGGGGAGATGCTTCGCATAGGTGCGGACGGAACTCCTACCGAGAAGATAGACGAAGTCGCTGAGAACGCAGCATTGAACGTACTGGAAAGTGATGGAAGGTCGATGCGCTTTGTTAGTGAAGAACTGGGTGAAAAGATTTTGGGCAGCAAACCAGAATTTACATTCGTACTAGACCCGATAGACGGTACTTTTAACGCCGTTAACAATATCCCATTCTTCTGCGTGCCCATAGCCATCGGAGGCTCTGACTTATCTGAGATCAGGTTCGGCTTTGTGAAGAATCTTATCAATGGGGATATCTATTCTGCTGAAAAAGGAAAAGGCGCTTTCCTGAATAGTAAAAGAATTCATGTTTCCAATTACTCAAAGCTTCCTGAACTAAGTGTTATTTCCTACAGCCAGCGCCCTCATGCTCTCCCGATAAACAACCACAATGTCAGGAGGGTGAGGGTGTACGGCTGCGCTGCTCTTGAGCTATGCTACATAGCATCAGGTATCTTCGATGCTTTTATCGACATGAGAAGCATGCTTCGGGTTACTGATATCGCGGCTGGGAAGCTGATCGTGGAAGAAGCAGGCGGTCGCGTTACGGACTGGAACGGAGATCCTCTGTCCACTGCGCTTGATGTTAGACAGAGGGTGAACATGATAGCAAGCAATGGTCACGCTCATGATAAATTACTTGAGCTTGGGTAGGCATATAATAGTATGAGTATGAAGAAGATCGGGCTGATATCAAGATGCGACAGCGATGAAGTGCTTGCTATGGTGGAAACCGTACTTTCTCACCTTAGCGCAAGGGCAGAAGTTTTCATCGATCTTAAGACCGCAGAAAAAATGGATATTAAAGGTACACCTGTAGCGCAGATGAAAAAAAAGGGCGCAGAATTCATCATCTCGATAGGCGGCGACGGGACTGTGCTGCGCGGGATCCAGAAGATGGAAGATCCCCTTCCAGTTCTTGGTATCAACATGGGAACTATCGGTTTCCTTGTGGATGTGAACCCCAATGAAGCTCTTGAGGCGATCGATAAAGCGCTTTCAGGTTTTGAAATTGAAGAACGTGCGCGCCTCTCGGTAAAAGTCAATGATGAAATACTCCCTCATGCCACAAATGAGGTAGTGATAATAACAGCAAGCCCGGCAAAGATGATATCCTGCAGGATATTCGTGGATAAATGCAGGATGGAGGAATTAAGGTCGGACGGGGTGGTATTTGCCACTCCGACAGGCTCAACTGCATACGCAATGAGCGCCGGCGGTCCGATTGTTGACCCTCGTGTGGACGGAACAGTGATAGTGCCACTGGCACCTTTCAAACTATCGGCGCGTCCATGGGTGGTCCCCGCAAAAAGCGAGATAAGTATGGAACTGACAGTTCCGAAAAAGGAAGCTGTTATCGTTATTGATGGACAGTTCACGAGAAAGATCAGTCATGAAGATAAGATCCATATCACACAGGCTGAAAAACCCGCAAGGTTCGTAAGAACTAAAAAAGACGCGTTTTATGATAAAGTGAGAAGCAAGCTCGCGTATTAAATGTTTGAGTATTTCGATTTCGTAAATAAACCCTTATATCCCACTTCAACCAATCCATATAAACGTGATCTCATGAAACAGGTAGAAACCTCATCCGGCATCGGCGGGCTGCTCACAGCATTCAGGAAACTTGCCCGTGGAAGGAATAAGATAACATTCATCGGCTGCCCAGGCTGGTGCAATCCGTTTGCAGAGCTACTTGGTTATGTGCTTCGCGATGCAGGGAAAGAGATGGTATTCATTCCGAATTTAAGGAAAGAACTCGCATCAAAGGTCGTCATGACCGAATACGGCATGCAGCTCGGTGAAAAAGCCGATCCTGCCTCTGATACTGTAGTCCTGCTGGGCGGTCTTGCCATGCCCAAAATGGAAGTAGATGTCAATGGTCTTAAGGGATTGATTGATGAAGTCACGTATGGGCAAAACAGGCAGATACTCGGTGTTTGTGTTGGAGGAGTATTCCAGAAAGCAGGATGGGATAAAGTCATAGATTTTGATTTTCTTGTTGATGCGGACATGGAAGTAACAACATACGGGTTTAAATGAACAAACTATCAATCCTTTTTATCAAGACAAGCCTTGTATATCTCGCGCTTGGCACGATCCTTGGAGTGCTGATTACCATAGGTCCGGGTTATAGTTTCATGCATTCCCACCTTGCGCTTATTGGCTGGGTGACCTATTTCATTTTTGGCGCTGCTTATGAGATCATCCCGCATTATTCAGGTCGAGCGGTTTTTAGCGAAAAACTGGGGTATATCCACTTCTGGCTCGGCAATATCGGTCTTGTTGGATTGACCCTTTCCTACCCATTCATGAGGATGTATATGCTGAAAGAAAAGGATGCCTCAGATGCCGTGTTGATGGTTATCTTGTTCGGTCTGATAGAAGCGATTTCAATATTCTTGTTCATATGCAACATATGGAAAAGCATTAGTAAAGCAAAAAAACTGACATAAGTGATACGAATGGAATGGAAACCTGAAGCAACAAAAGAACTGGAAAAAGTGCCTGCACATGTCCGTAACATGGCGAAAATGGGTATTGAAACATCTGTGGAAAAAAAAGGAAGAACGACCGTGACCCTTGATGATGTCAGGGAAGCAGAATCACAGTTCAGAGCCTTGATGAAAAAAGATGAAAAGAAAACAAGAATAGCTGTTGTAAGATGCGACATCGTAAGCGAAGTCTGCCCCGGGGTGGCATGCTTCAATGCCTTCAATAAAAGAAAGGTGCATTTTGCAGAATATGGCAAGGATGCAGAGATCATAGGATTTTTCACATGCGGCGGCTGCCCGGGCAGGCGAGTATTCAGGCTTGTGGACAGCCTCCTGAAACACGATATTGATGTCATCCACCTTAGCTCCTGCATGCTCATGGAGAAAAGCTATTCAAAATGCCCTCACCTTGAGGATATCAAAGAAATGATAACAAGAAAAGGCGTTAAAGTGGTTGAAGGGACGCACCATTAGACAGAACATTGAACATTTCTGACATAACTTTTATGTGTGGGAAACACCCAGATAGACCGAATTCAGAAAGCTTTATAAATATTCGTAACTATACGAACAAAACGAGGAAATAATGACAATATCAAAAGAAAACACAATAGAAGAAGTAGTGACCAAATATCCGGAATCAGTAATGGTATTCATGAAACACGGTCTCCACTGCGTTGGATGCCATGTATCAGCGTTCGAAAGCATAGAAGAAGGCGCAATGGCACACGGGATAGATGTGGACGCACTGGTGTCTGACTTAAATAAGATTGCCCTGTCAAAGAAAAAATAGAATATTTTTTCTTTCTAAAGAAAATTCTTTATAAGATCGTCCTTTGTATTTGAATTTGAGTTGCCGTCATTGATCCGGATTATTTTTTGAGCTTTCCTTTTTCCCGGCGGGCACATTGAGCACTCGTAGACAAAATGGATAAAACCTGTCTCGGGATTTTCCACGGTCTTAACATGCTCATAAATTGTCTTGCAGTCGGGACATTTTCCCACTATGGGGACTATCTCATTGCAATGACAACATTTTGAAACGGCTACATCTATGACTTCATTTTTTGTATTTATAGCAGAGATAGTATATGATTCAGATTCAGAAGGCATGTTCAAATTCACATAATACTCAGGGGTGTATTAAATCTTGTGGTTTCGTTATGGTAATGTCAAAAGCATGCAAAACAAAAGCTTTATTTGATTTTATGTTATATTGAAATACGAGGTGTATGTATTGACGGAGTATTTTCCACCAAATAAGATCGATTTTTCACGTGCTATTCAAAATGCTTGCTTAAATTGTGGTGACAAACACCAGGCAGATTGCCCGGTGGGGATGGCAAAAGCACAGATAAAAAGCACAAACGATCTTTTAATTCAATTCTACAGAAGAAAGTAAACCAAAACCTATTATATTCCCGGAAGCATTAGAGCCTCCCGTGATGAATATAGCAGTGCTTGTTTCCGGGAGAGGCTCGAACCTTCAGGCAATAATAGACAGCATTGAAAGTGGATACCTGAAGGCACGAATTTCTGTTGTTATAAGCGATATTGAAAATGCATATGCACTTGGGCGAGCAAAAAAACACAGGATAGAGGCTGTTTTTGTTGATCCTGAAAAATACTCTTCAAAGGATTTGTATGAAAAACAGGTTCTGGCTGTTCTAAAAAAACACAACGCAGAACTTATCCTCCTTGCAGGGTATATGAAAATCCTTGGAAAAACACTGCTGTCAGCATATAAAAACCGTATTCTCAACATTCATCCTGCGCTCCTTCCTGCTTTTCCAGGGCTCCATGCACAGAAGCAGGCATTCGAATATGGTGTTAAAGTGGCAGGATGCACTGTTCATTTCGTGGACGAGACACTTGACTGCGGCGCGATAATCCTGCAGCGCTGCGTTGAGGTTAAGGAGGACGACACTGATGAAACGCTTGCTGACAGGATACTTGAACAGGAGCACAAGATTTATCCCGAAGCTGTGAAATTGTTTGTCGAAAATCGCCTGAGAATAGAAGGACGAAAAGTGAAAATATTACAATCATAAAAAAGGAATAATTATGCCATTAAAGACGATCGACCCTGAAATTTACGAGATAATTAGACATGAAGTTGAAAGACAGAGGAACAAACTGAACCTGATAGCTTCGGAGAACTACGCAAGCCGTGCAGTGCTCCAGGCGCAGGGCTCTGTAATGACGAATAAATATGCTGAGGGCTATCCAGGCAAGAGATATTACGGCGGATGCGAGTTCGTTGACATGGCTGAAAACCTGGCAATTGAGCGCGCAAAGAAGCTCTTCGGGGCAGAGCATATCAATGTCCAGCCGCATTCAGGTTCGCAGGCAAACATGGCTGTTTATCTTGCCATGCTCAAGCACGGGGACACGATCATGAGCATGGACCTGTCGCACGGGGGGCATCTTTCACACGGAAGCCCGGTCAACTTTTCAGGAAAACTGTTCAATATCGTACCGTACGGCGTTTCAAGGGAGACAAGGACTATTGATTATGATTCTCTCATGGAGATTGCCAGAAAAAATAAGCCGAAACTTATCGTCTCAGGCGCAAGCGCATACCCGCGAGAGCTTGATTTCAAACGGTTCCGCGAGATAGCAGATGAGGTTGGGGCACTGCTTGTGGCAGATATCGCGCATATAGCTGGACTTGTGGTCGCAAAGATCCACTGCGACCCTGTGCCCTATGCTGATTTTGTCACGACCACCACGCACAAGACCCTGAGGGGACCGCGCGGCGGCATGATAATGTGCAGGGAAGAATATGCAAAGGAGATCGACAAATCAGTATTTCCCGGAATACAGGGCGGACCTCTGATGCATGTAATAGCTGCAAAGGCTGTGGCTTTCAAGGAAGCAATGAGCAGGGATTTTATCGATTACCAGACCCAGATCGTGAAAAATGCAAAAAAGATAGCGAACGAGCTTGCGATAAGGGGAAATGAGATAGTCTCAGGCGGCACGGATAACCACCTGATGCTCGTTGACCTCACGCCCCAGAATATCACAGGCAAGGACGCGGAGGCAAAGCTTGGCGAGGCAGGCATCATTCTTAACAAGAATACCATACCTTTTGAGACGAGAAGCCCCTTCATCACAAGCGGTATCCGCATCGGGACGCCTGCTGCGACAACAAGGGGCATGAAAGAAAAAGAGATGGTCATAATTGCAGATGCGATTGACGTGACAATCAAGAACATGAACGATGCAGGCAGGATAAAAGAAGTAAAGAGGGATATCCTTGAACTGTGCAACCGGTTCCCGATCCCGTACGAGTGAGGTCATTAAATGGAGCCGCTCCCGGAGGTCACTGACCCGCGCGTTATTGATGGCAGGAAGATCGCGCTGGGAATAGAGGCTGATGTAAAGAAAGATGTGGAACAATTCGCCAAGGAAACAGGTATCAAACCCGCGCTTGCGACGATACTTGTTGGCGAGCATCCCCCGTCAAAATTATATGTGAAGCTCAAGCACTGGGCATGCAAGCGCGTTGGCATCACATCTGAAGACCACAAATTCCCGGCAGAAACAGCGCAGGAAGAAATAATCCAGCTTATCGAAACGCTGAACAGCAGACCTGAAATTCATGGAATACTTGTTCAGCTCCCTCTTCCAAAACATATCGATGAACGCGAAGTGATGATGCGTATATCACCGGAAAAGGACGTGGATGGTTTCAATCCGCTCAACATGGGAAAAATGCTTATCGGCAGCGAGGGTTTTGTGCCGTGTACTCCAAAAGGCATTATCAGGGCGCTTGAGGAGTTCAATATCGATCCCCAGGGAAAGGAAGTTGTTGTTGTGGGGCACAGCAACGTGGTGGGAAAACCGGCTGCGATTATGCTCCTGAACCGCAACGCAACGGTCAGGATATGCCATATTTTCACAAAAGACCTCATGAGCAAGACAAGAGAAGCGGATATCCTGATCGTCGCTACAGGTGTGCGCGGGCTGATAAAAGCCGATCATGTGAAGCAGGGCGCCATCGTGTTCGATGTTGGAATCACATGGCATGATGAGAGAGTTTACGGGGATGTGGACTTTGATGATGTGCTGCCAAAGGTGAAACTGATATCTCCCGTGCCCGGAGGCGTGGGACCTATGACGATAGCGATATTGATGGAGCATACGCTTACGGCTGCGAAGATGCAGGGTCGGGGATGACTCAATGTACTGCCTTAAAAAAAAGGAAATCGATATGGATGTTGCAGTAAAAGCAATAGAAACAACAGGAACTATTGACGCACAGCATCAGCTTCTTTTAGATGAAACGCTGCCTGTTCCAGGCCCAACACGGGTTCGTGTAATTATCCTGCTTCCTGAAGATGCAGACAGTGACGAGAAGGAATGGCTTTATGCAGCAGCCTCCAATCCGGCTTTTGATTTTCTCTCTTATTAAGCTATTTGCCCCACAATTGATTTTTCAGCAACAGCTATATACTCTGCAAAAGACTTAGATTCTGGAATGGATAAATTATCCTCCAGCATTCCCTGTATATGCATTTCAATAGCTTCATATATATTCTTTTCAGCTTCTTCGCGGGTGGCGCCTGTAGCCACACATCCCGGTAAATCCGGCGAATATGCCGAATAGTTCTTATTTACCTTTTCAATCACTACAAGGAAACGATACATTTTCACTTCACCTTCTTCAATTGAGCTTGCTTTAATATGCTGTTTAATGTTCCTGCCGACAAATCATCACCCGGATGACCTGCGATTGTTACTCTCCCTGGTTTGGTTTGATGTTTATATTGTTGATGACTGCCTTTTGTTGCCACTATATACCAGCCATCTGCTTTAAGCAATTTTATGATTTCACGTATTTTCATGGGGCTTATGTTCTTCAAGTCTATTATAACTTTTTTACTTATATATTATGTGCGCCGGAATTTCATGTTTTAAAAGTTAGTTCTGGGTTTTATCACCTTTCGAGAGCATGAGTTTTCCACAGCTTGCAGTCACCCCAAACCCAGACAAACGTACGGTGCCTGTACATACCGCTTTCAGGATCACTTCATCTCAAACTTCTCGAACCTCTCCTTCTTTGCCCTGCAAATCGGGCACAGGTCAGGCGGCTCATCTCTCGCGCAGAGGTAACCGCACACAGTACATCTGTAAACTTGCGCCATTTCTTTTCCTCCTGCTCCTTTTTGTTCCATTATCGCCGGATAACCTTTCTCATAATAATCCTGCGGTCGCCGCTCAGGTATGGGGTCATGTGATTTTTTCCCGCTTATCCAGTCGTCATTGACATACAGCGTGCACAGGCAGCATCCGTACTCCACAATGTCAGCGTCCCTGTAGTTGCAGGGGCAGATGATATCCATGTCATCAGCCAGCACTCCGCTTGCCATCCTGCACGGGCATGAGGGGTAGCCGTACCTGTGCTCGTTATCCCAGAGACCCTGGAGAATGTCATCAAGGTCATTCTGAACCGGGTTGAACTGGTAGCCTTCCTCATCTGCAATCATTTTCATCTCGGCGAACATTTCTGCAACTGTTCTCATAATCCCAGCGCCTTTCTCAGCTTATCCTCATAGAATCCCACTATCACCTTTTTCCCCACCACTATCGTTGGGAACCTGAACCCTCCGCTAACTTTCACAACTTCATCCCGGATTTTTTCTTCTTCCTCACCCTCCAGCAGATCAACATCCACATAGTCATAATCGATGCCGTGTTCCTTCAAGAACCGCTTTGTAGCCTTGCAATGAACACATGTGCTAAGCGTATAGAGTTTCGGTCTTATGTTCTTCTTCATGGTCCGTGCATCTCCCTGTGCTCTTCTGTAACTGCGTGGTGCTCTTCTGGCAATTCTATTTCGCATATTTCAGGCGCGCCCTTCTCCTTATAGTGCAAATTCCATTTCTTGCACACCCAGCCCTGGAGCTTCTTTAGATCCTCCGGGCTCATGTGGCGGAACCTGCCCTGCATCATCAGGTAATCCTTCACCGATTTCATCTTCCCTGGTTTATGCGTGATCCTCTTCTCGCCGTTCTCTACCTCGTACAGTGTCCACATACCGCTCTCTACAGCGCGCTTTGTGACCTCAATGGTCTTTGCCGGGTCGATCTTCCAGCCAGGGACGCAGGGCGTGAACATATGTAGGAACCGGAATCCCTTGATATCCTTTGCTTTCTCCACCTTCTTTATAAAATCCAAGGGATGACCGATGGACAGCGTTGCATAATAGGGAATGTCATGAGCCGCCACTATCTCGCCCAGGTTCTTCTTGAATGTGCGGTTCCCCTGAACCTTTGAGCCAACAGGCGTAGTGGTCGTCCATGCGCCAAAAGGCGTCCCGCCGCTTCGCTGGATGCCTGTGTTCATGTAAGCCTCGTTATCAACACAAATATAGAGCACATCATCGTTTCGCTCAGCAGCGCCTGACATGCTCTGAAGACCGATATCATACGTCCCGCCGTCGCCAGCAAATCCGACAGATATCACCTTTTTCCCTTTTTTCTCAAAAGCTGCCTGCATCCCGGTCAAACATGCACCCGTGTTCTCGAATGCAGTATGGAAGAACGGCACCTTCCATGCACCGTATGGATATGTGCTGCCAAACACCACGGCGCAGCTTGCGGGGACATACACAGATGTATCTTTTCCGAGTATCCTTATCGCATTGCGTATCGAAAGAGCCACGCCACAGCCCGGACATGCTGTGTGTCCGCACACGAACAGATTTTCATCAGGCAGGTCCTTTATCCTCATACTGTCTCACCCCGTGTATTATGCCAGTTTACACTTTTCACTTTTTCACCATTGGCTGCCCGAAGCGTCAATTCGAACATCTTTCTTATCTGCATCTCTGTCACGTCCCTTCCGCCCAGCCCTGCAAGATGATTTATGATAGGGATGCTGAGACCATACAGCGCCGAGCGCACCTCATTGAACGCCTGCCCTCCCCCTATAAAAGAGAGAGAACGGTCCAGAACACCAACTGCCGTGGTGTCTTTCAATGCATTCTTCAATTCTTCTGACGGGAAAGGTCTGAAGAAGCGAAGTTTGATGAGTCCTACTTTTTCCCCTTCCTGCCGCATTTCATCCACTACCTGTCTTGATGTGCTCGTGACAGTGCCCATAGTGACAAGTGCAGCTTCTGCATCTTCCATCTGATATGCATCGATGAGCCCTCCGTAATCCCTTCCAAAGCGCTTTGCAAAATCGTCATTTATTTCCTGTATGACCTCTTTTGCGGATTCCACAGCCCCTGCGGTCTGCCTTCGCAGTTCCATGATATATTCAGCAGGCATGAACGTACCTATCATGGCAGGTCTTGCCGGGTCAAGTATAACATCCGGTTCATATGGCGGCAGGAAAGAATCCACATCCTGCTGCTCAGGGATTTCGACAGGTTCAACCGTATGCGTGAGCACAAAGCCGTCAAGACAGGGCATTATGGGAAGCAGGATGCGTTTATCCTCAGCAATCCTGTACGCCTGGATGACCATGTCCAGAGCTTCCTGGTTATCTTCCACATAAACCTGGAGCCATCCTGAATCGCGCACGCCCATCGAATCGTTATATTCGCACCAGATGCCTGGAGGACCTCCAAGCGTTCTGTTCGCATTAACCATAACAACAGGAAGGCGAAGCGGCGCCGTGGCATATAGCATTTCATGCATGAACGCAAGACCCTGTGACGAAGTTGCTGTGAAAACCCTTGCACCTGCGGCTTCTGCTGCTGCTGCGGCGCTCATCACGCTGTGTTCTGATTCCATCGTGAGGAACTTTGCGTCCATCTCTCCGTCGTTGACGAAATCGGCTATATGTTCGATTATAAGCGTCTGCGGGGTGATGGGGAACGCAGGGACTACTTCGACGCGTGAAAGTTTTGCCCCAATAGCGACTGCGTGGTCGCCTGTAATTACCTTCTTCATGTTTTCCCCCTGACCATTTTAATGGCGTCAACAGGGCATTCATTGGCGCAGATGCCGCAGCCCTTGCAGTAATCGTAATTTGTCATGAGGTCGCCCCTGTCAGAAATACGGACTATTGTTCCTTCAGGGCAGTAGAACCAGCACAGAAGGCACATTGTGCATTTTTCCTTATCGCGTACCGGGCGGAAAGTCGCCCATCCAAAGACCTTGTTCTCAACAAAACTGCCCGGACCGATCAATCCAGCTTCGGTTCTTCCTTCAACAAGCACGCCTCCGACTGGCAGTTCCTGATATGAGGGAAGCCATTGTTTCTTAGTTTCGAGTTTTTTTATCCCTTTGCTTTTTCCGACAACGGTTCTGTCATAAGCAGTTCTTGCAGCAAGAGCATTTCTTTCCCCTACCTTTGCACCCAGTTTTTCACCGAACCTTCGCTTTATAGCTTCTTCTATGGACTCGATCTTTATTATCCCTGTGGCTTTTGCCAGCGCACCCAGTATTGCAGTGTTGGTTATGGGGGCTTTTAATATTTCAAGAGCTACTGATGTGGCATCCACGGCTCCTGTTCTTATTTCTTTTCCCAGGTCAATATCTTCTGGTTTATCCTTCGAATTGATAACAACAATTCCGTCAGGCTTTAGACCTGAAACCACATCAATGGTATCCAGAAGTGAGTCGTCAAGCACAACTTCACAGTCCGGGGCATAGACCTGCGTCTTGCTGTATATCTTTTTTGAGTCAATCCTTGCAAATGCAAGAACAGGAGCGCCTCTTCTTTCAGCGCCAAAAAAGGGGAACGCCACGGCATAGTTGCCCTCGATCACAGCAGCTTCTGCAATGGTCTGGGCTGCCATGACAGCTCCCTGCCCTCCCCTGCCGTGGAACCGCAGTTCGAACATGCTCTGCCCTGTTATTCACACGATCCGGGCAAAAGAATATTACCGCAATCCCGGCATACGAATCTTGGAAGACCTTTCTTCAGAATTTTAACAGGCGCCGGGTATCCTCCTTCCCATATCGGCAGGTCGATCCGCTTTGCATGTTCCATGCACAATCCCATGCCGCACATTATACATACAGAAACGGCTTCTTCATCACTTCCATTTTCCGCGCATTCATAACATTTCAACATGGCAATCACCAGTTTTCCTTAAGAGCTTCATGACATGGCGGGCACAATATCCGTCTTATATTCTCAATATCTTTTTCAAGCCTTACAGGATAATCCCCTTTCCATACCGGGGTTTCTTCCCTGATGGCATGTTCCATGCACACACCCATCCCGCAAACGATACATACAGCCACCGCATCAGTATCTTTTCCCTTTTTCGCACAAATATAGCATTTCAAATCATTCACTCTCCGTTTGATCTTCACCAAGCATCAGACCTTCATTTATCAGGAGGTCGCTCCTGACCGCATGTGTCTCCTCGACATACTCACCCAGAATCTTACGGATCTCTTTTACAAGTTCATTCAGAACGTTTCGTGAGCAGGTCTCTCCTCTTGTTATTCCGCTCACTATCGCTACCACCGTACCTTCAGTTTCAGGGACTTTTGGCTTCACGAATTTTGTCTTTATACCTGCTTTTGCAAAATCCTCATAATCGATAGGGTATTCACATGCAATGACCGCAGGAATATTGACATATTTAAGAATTTTCTTTGTTTTCAAAACGATATGCGAGTTAACATTTCCCATGTGTATCAGCACAAGCTTATGGCGGGCTATCTGTTCGATCTCTTTTGCCGTGATACCGAACTTTGGTCCATAACCTCTTGCTGTTGTTGATGCGCCCATTTCCTCCATGGGAATACCGGCTCCTGCTTCAAACACAAGAACGCTTACCTGTATGCCTTCTCTCCTTAGCCCGTATGTTATTTCGCATACAGGTTTTGTAATGTGCCGCCTCCCTGGCGTCATCGCTATCGCAACCACGTCAGGTCTTGCGGCTTCTGAGATCGTCCCGCGCTGGGCTATACCGCCGCCTCTGCCAAGTCCCATCGCTTCCCTGCAATCAACCAACTGGGTATCTCTTCCGAACATATTTATTTCTTTATTCCCAGGGTGGTCTCCCAGGTATCGGCATGACCCTCCTCATCCGAGAGGATCTCTTCAAGCATGAGCCTTGTAGTCGGATCGTTCTCCTCGATCGCAAGCTTGATGTGTTCCTTGTACTGCTTGATAGCTGCATTCTCTTTTGCAAGGTCGTCCTGGATCATCTTCTTGAGGTCGCCGCCTTCTACTATAGGTTCAGGTTTCTTTGTTGGTGTCCCGCCAAGGTAAACGATCCTCTCGCCAAGCTTCTCTGCATGTCCCATCTCGTCTTTTGCTGTTGACTTGAATATTTCAAGAACCGCCGGGCTTTCCATTCCCTCTCCCTCATAATGATGCTTCATGTACTGTATTATTGCGCTGAGTTCTCCTTCCCTGTCCTTGTTTAATGCATCTATTAATTTCTGGCTCATATTATTTATTCCTCCCTTTCTGGTTATTTCTGGTTATATTTGATTAATTAATGAACACCAATGTATTTTAAATTTTTTAATGTTTCATTCTCCGCGGCACGCAGCCGTGACCGCCCTGACTTTCCTTTCCTTCAAGCATCTTGAGGGCTTTCCTGCAAGTTGCCACTCCCGGGGCTCCTGATGTGATAAAAATAACATTTATCGTCTCCATTATTTCTTCTTTTGTGGCGCCATGGTTGATTGCGCTCCTCATCTGGGATTCGCAGCAGGCATCACACCTCTGGGAAGCCATGACAGCAAGCGACATCAGAACCTTAACTTTGGAAGAAAGTGCGCCGTCTTCCTGAATAATTTCATCGCATTTTTTATAATGTTCGAACAATTCAGGATTCATCTCACCCATCATATTCAATATTTCAGGGGTAAATCCCATTTTATCGTCTATGCTTTTAATTACTTTATCTGGTTCCATGTATATTCTCCCATAATCTAATTGTTCGCAGTTGATTTAATCCTTTTCCTGTAATTTTGAAAGAATTACTTTCAGTCCTGCTTTATGCTTTATTTCATCATGCATAGATTTTTCAAAATATTGAAATGCTTCTTTATCACCTTCCGCAAGCGCAATATTTGCAGCCTGACCTCTTTCTTTCTCTGATCTTATCTCATCTTCCAGCATCATGCTTACATTTGATCTTGTATCTTTCACCTTGCCAAGAAGGATCGCAAAATCCGCTGCATGGTGTGCTTCGTCCATTGCCACATCATAAAGATAACGTGCAGTCTCTTGATCTCCTTCATCGGCTGCTTTTTTTGACATCGCAAGATACAGGGCTACATCGCCGGATTCTGCAATAAATGTCTTTTCCATTATCTCGATTATTTGCATGCTTATCCCTGCTGCATGTCAATTATCTTCTTTAATGCATCTTCTGCTTCATTGGCAAGAATTTTCAATTTATCATAACCCGGCAGGGAACTTGCGGTGCTCAGGGCAACGGTCGGTCTGTAGAGGGATACCTTTGTCTTGCCTTTATCTGCATAAACCACGATCTTGCACGGCAGAATAAGACCTGCCTGCTTATTTATGGTAAGACCCTTATGCGCAAGAACAGGATTGCAGACATCAAGAATTATATAATCATCGAATTCTACCTTGAGCTTCTCCGCCAGTATTTTTTTTGCATCTATAACGCTCAGCACACCCCATTTGTTATCCATAAGGTCTTTTTTGAGTTTTTCAACTGCTGAATTGACATTTAGTTTTGATTCTTTCGTATAGTCTATCAATCACATCCCTCCATGAGTTTGTATGCGTTTAATAGATAATAAATGGTGTGGTATTACTCCACAAAGAATTATGAACCTGACTTAGCCAATCTTTTTACACGACCAAAATATTTATATTAAAGATAAGATTCTTACATCACACAGTTAAGGGAGGTTAATAACATGAAAAGATCAATAAAAATAACTGCATTTTTTCTTGCAGTGGTAATACTGGCTATGCCAGTTATCGGGCAGATGGGCACTGGAATGATAGATGACAATATGATGCGCGGAAAAGCAAAAGATATGATGACCCGCGGCAGCGAGATACGCAGCGCCCAGAGCGTGATGGGAATGGGATTTATGCATAGTGAAGGCAGCAATTATGGCAACTTCGTGACTTTTTCTGTGGATAATACCACAGGCGCGGTGATGAATTACGGTATCCTTGGCATCACTGTTTTTGATTCCATTAAAGTTGCAGGTTTCGATTACAAAGACTCAAAAACAATGGGGGCGCTGACAAGAGTTTCAGATAAAAATGACTCTGTTGTGATACAACTGCACGATAATCCTGCTGCTGTGATAAACATCAGGACAAAAGCAGATGCTACGATCACCTTTGACCTCGCGGATGGCGTGAGAGCTTCGAAAGAGGATAATATAGTCAAAATAGAAGACGGTAACCTGACTGCATTTATTGTTTCAACAAATAACACATCAATAAATATTGTTGATGGAAACGTCAGGATCGAATCCAGCAGGGGAAATGCCGTTTTCAGGGCTGTGCCAGTGAACATGCCGATGGACGGTGTGCATCAGAAATTCATGGGAGAAATGATGAAGAACAGGACGGGAGCTGAGGTAGCGATCGGTCTGTCAGATAAATATTCTATTGTCAATTATTCTGAGAATCTGAACCTTATGGTAAGATCAGTGGGCAATAACCGCATGAAGATGGTAATTAATTCCACCGACCATTCAGGCAAATTCATTATGATGAACCTGGATAACAGTTCAATGATGTGGTCACAGGGACAGAAAATACGCCTTTATATTGACAATATGCCTATGAGGCAGGTCATGACCTCTGATGAATTGTATGGCGCTAAAGAATCATCATTCTGGCTTACAATGCCAGGCGGGAAACGCATGCAGGCATTGATGTACATAGCGAACTTCTCTGAACGCGTAGTGGATGTCGTGGTTGAGAATGAATCTACACCGGCTCAAACATCTACAGAAACTCCTGGAAAGACTCCTGTTCCTACACCCTCAACGCCTGGGTTTGAAATCGCAATTGGACTGTTGGGCGCAGGTCTTGCATATAAGCTTGGAAGAAAAGGCTGAAAAGCCTTTCTTTTTTTCTTTTATTCATTCCCGATAGTGTCAGCTGACATGTTTATGGCTATCTCGGCAATATCCCCGCTGTAACTTGCTATTCTCCCAAAGCTGTCAAGCATGGTCTTTTGCAGTATGGTGAAAAAAATGATAGAAAAGGAGACTTTGAGAAAAACGTTGCCTTGCAACTCATTCACAGAAGAATTTAAGGAAATGGAAAAAGAGGACAGGGAGCTATACCTGTTCCTGCGCGGCGGATTTACTGCCAAATGAGAGTAACATGAATAAGCCCCAGGCATTAAGTTATACGTAATGCTGCAAAATATAAGATATCTCTGAATGATAACCATAAAACCATTGAAAGAAGAAATGCAGCGGTTAAAAACCGATACGTATGCCCTTTTTTTATCCTATAAAGATCCAAGAGTCCCCTGGTATGCAAAGATCATAATAGCTGCAACTGTAGGTTATGCTTTAAGCCCTATAGATTTGATTCCGGATTTCATACCAGTTCTGGGGCAGCTTGATGATTTAATTATTGTACCAGCAGGGATTTCCCTGGCGCTAAAATTGATGCCAAAGGATGTTCTTGATGAATACAGGAAAAAGGCTCAATCTGAACTTAATGGCAGCGGGCAAAAAAACTGGGTTGCTGCGTTTATTATAGTTTTAATCTGGTTGCTGGCAGTTTATTTATTTTTAAGATTCGTTTTCAGGATTTAATACCGTCTTTTTGCTCAATTCGAATAAAGGTACTAACGTCCTGCTGTTGCAATATATCCAAGATCGTTCACAGCCTTCGCGATATCTGGCGCATTCCCGCGATATCAAGGATTAGTTTTTCCATAATGAACCTCGTTTTTTATCTTAATAACCTCAATGCATTAACAATTGCTATCAGACCGCTTGCCTCATTAAGAATTAGCCCAGGCACAAGACCAATCCATCCAATTAAAGCCAGTGGAACTAAAAATGTTATGATGGCTAAAGAAACAATAACATTCTGTCGAATGTTTCCGATAGTTCTTCTGCTTAATCTGAGAGCATAGTCAATTTTGGATAGATCATCAGACATCAGGACAATATCACCCGTCTCTATCGCTATATCTGTGCCTGCCGCACCCATAGCTATCCCCACATCTGAAACAGCCATAGCAGGAGCATCGTTTATACCGTCCCCGACCATGGCAACTTTGCCAAATCTCTCTTTGAGCTTCCTTACTGCTTCAACTTTATCCTCAGGCAATAGCTGAGATAAATACTCATCCACCCCAGCCAGTGATGCAATCGCCTTCGCTGTTCTCTCATTATCGCCGGTAAGCATCACAACTTTCATGCCTGAACTTTTCAACGTTTTTATAGCTTCTCTTGTCTCTACTCTTAATTTATCTGCAACTGCCAGAATACCCAACAATCTCTGTTCGCTGCCTAAGAGTACAGCGGTTTTTCCTTCATTTTCAAAGCGAGATATATCATTTTGAGCCTGAGCCAATGAAATACTTTTTTCCTGGAAAAGACGGCTGCTGCCAACAAAATAAAGGCTGCCATCAACCCTTGCCTTCACACCCAATCCAGCCATAGCCTTGAAATCACCTATGCCCGGCAGAGGAGCTTCTGATTCTTTTGCTTTTCGTACTATTGCTTCTGCTATAGGATGTTCTGAGCGAGACTCAATACCGCCTGCTAAAGCAAGTATCTCTTTTTCAGAGAGAGTATCGTAAGTAACTACATCTGTGACTACAGGTCTTCCGATTGTAAGGGTTCCTGTTTTATCAAAGGCTATAACTCTCAATTCCTGAGCAGCTTCAAGATAAGCACCGCCTTTAAATAGAACCCCGTTACGTGCACTGTTTGCAGTGGCTGAAACGACAGACACTGGAACTGATAAAGCAAGCCCGCAGGAGCAAGAGACTACTAATACCACCAATCCTCGATAGATATAGGATTGCCAGTCTCCTCCAAAAAATAAAGGCGGGATTACTGCCACTCCGATGCCCAGAGCAAACATCGCAGGGGTGTAATATTTACCAAATCTCTCAGCAAACCGCTGATAAGAGGACTTCTTTGCCTGTGCTTCTTCTACGGAGTGAATAATTCGTGCCAGGGTGGTATCACTCACCCTCTTAGTTACATTTATCTCAAGAGAACCTTTCTGGTTGATAGTGCCAGCAAAAACATCAAACCCGGTTCTCTTCTCTACTGGGATTGATTCCCCCGTGATAGGTGACTGATCCACAAACGAAGTTCCAGCTATTACTTTACCATCTACGGGTATCTTCTCACCCGGTCTTACAATGGCTACATCCCCGATACTAATCTCCTCTGTAGGAAGAATAATTTCATTGCCATTCCTGCGAACAAGTGCCTCTTTGGGAACCAGTTCCATTAAAGCCTTGATTGCTCCCCTTGCTTTATCAACGGCATAGGCTTCGAGGACATCACCAAGTGAATAAATAAAAACCAGAAGGGCAGCTTCTTCCCATAGACCGAGGAAAATAGCACCTATCGCGCCTACGGTCATCAGAAGCCGAATATTAAGCGTCAGAGTTTTTAAAGCCAGAAAACCCATCTTTGCTGGATAGTATATCCCGATAAGGATGGCTAAGGCATAAACGAGCTTGGTGTCCTGACGTGGTATACCGAGGAGTTCAGATAAGAAAGCTATTACTATCAAGGCTCCGCAGGCGAAGAGGAATAACATTTGCCTGTTTTCCTTCCACCACGCTCTACCTTTTTCTTCCTTAGCTCTTACTAAGGATGCCCTCATTCCTGTTTCAGCGATGGCTTTAATCATGTCCTGAACAGAGATAAAGGACGGATCATAGGAAATTTTTATTTGCTGTGTCATGAGATTGATATCAAAATCTTTTACGCCTGCTAAAGATTTCATTTTCTTTTCAATAATCTCAGACTCATCAGCGCAATCCATTCCCTCGATTTTGAGGGTAACGGTAATGGCTGATTCTTCATCCTTGATTGAATAACCCAGGCTTTCGATAGCTGAGGTTACCGCCCTAAAATCAAATTGAGAAATATTTGTTATCACCTTAAGTTCTGAGATTGCAAAAGATACCTGAGCAAGTTTTACGCCTGGAATCTTAGATACCGCCATCTCGATATTCAAGGCGCAGTTAGCACAGTCTATTCCTTTTATTTTAAAAACTTTCTCCTGATCTGTCATGTTTCCCTCATCTTTGAAAAAAACCACTCTTGATAACGTGTGCACTCGAAGTGTTTTTTCCATCCCCCTGATTCATGGCGCAGGAAGGGCAGTTCATGCCATTGATTTTTAATTCAAAATCCTTTAACTCAACCATGCAGACCTGTATTACACGCTTTTAAAAGTAGGTTGTGCTAAGAAACCGGCGCAAAGTTAATAAATATCAGACCGAACAGCGGCAAATAACAACATCTTTAATTGCAGATATGCGTTCTACGAACTGTTTGATGCTGTCATTATCTCCCTGAAGGATTACCCACTCGGCGCACCTGTCGCCAAAATGCGTGTGTGTAGCGGATTTTACTATATTTTTGAAATCGTGGATGATGTTGTGTACCGGCTGTTCTCTTTTATCGTCATAAACAATAGTAGCAATGAATGGAGTACCACTATCAATATGCTCTATCCATTTATTCTGAGCCACGAATCTATGAAGTGCTTCACGGACTGCGTCTGAACGGCTGGAAAAGCCCATTTTATTCGTGATTTCATCGAACTCTTTTAATTCTCTGCCTGAAAGTGATATGCTTATGACGACCATGGACTACTCAGTAGCACTTGATTAACTTATACTTTTGTAAAAGTCTAAATATTTACATTTAAATTTGTTACAAACATAACATTTAAATACCATATACTTGTTCTATGATACATGAAATGGATAATACTGATAATCAAATCTGTAAATGTATCATCAAGAGACCGGATGTTCATCTGGCGGAATATCAAAAATACTGGTGCAATTTCTTTATCGCATTCCGTATATTTATTGCATGACACTGAAGAAAACAGGCTTATCACGTCAAATATTGTAAAAATTGTTCGTGACAGAAATGGTGAAGTCCTGCAATTTTTTGCTGATGCTTTTAATGAAGAACAGGAGCAGGGGTTAAATAAACTGATCTCGGAAGAAATCACCAGAGAAATTAAAGATTTTTCCAAAGAATGTGAGGATTTTATTTATGATGTAACCGAAAGAATTTCAAATAAAAAATTCAAAGTTCCTGAATTAGAAGAATTGAACGATGACCTTCATAAGCTTGATAAGTGGAGAATAAAGCTGATTCAGAAACACAGCCCCGGCACAACCAATATTGAGATTTTAAATAAAGAAATTGGAAACTGTAAAGAAAGATTGAACGAGTTCGAAGAAAAAGTCTTACGGAAAGGCAAAGCAGCAGGTCATCAGGCATCTTATGCTTTATGATGCTTTTTACCAGTCGCTCGATTATCTTGTTACCATAATCCCGGTTATGGTAATTGGAGTTGTTGCAGCAGAATTCCTGGTCGAGATGGGCTGGATTCACAAGATCGGTTTCATTGTTTCACCATTGACCAGATTTGCGCATCTTCATGAAGAATGCAGCGTAAGTTTCATCACTGCGTTCGGTTCTCCCGCAGCGTCCAATTCGATGCTTAAAAAATTGTATGATGACGGGCGGATTGAAAGAAAAGAGCTTATTGTAGCCTCACTGATAAATTCATTCCCGTCCATAATAATGCACTGGAGAACGCTTTTACCTGTTTTTATTCCTCTTCTTGGTATGGCAGGCATGATATACCTTGGAATACTGACATTTGTAGGGCTTTTAAGAACGTTCGTCATTGTACTGATCGGACACTTCCTGCTGGAAAAAAAGCAGTATATTCCAGAGAAATCTGTCTATCAGCCTCCTTTAGTTTTAAACGCATTTAAAACAAGTATTGAAAAATCCAGAAAAACCATATTCCGGATTATCACGATGACTATTCCGGTTACAATACTGGTATTTGTCCTGCTCGATGCAGGATTTTTTGAAGTTCTTGCGGATTTTTTAAAGGAACATGCAGTTTTCATTCCTGTGCCGGGTGAAGCGCTTCCCATAATAGCGGCGCAATTTACAGCTAACATTGCAGCTTATACGATTGCCGGAAACCTTCTTTCAGCAGGCATTCTCAACACGAAGGAAATAGTATTATCCCTGCTTGTCGGAAAGATCCTTTCAAGCATTATGAGTATAAGAATTCTTATTCCATATTACGTGGGAATATTCGGTTCAAAGCTCGGAACACAGATAATGGTATATTCTGCAATACTCAGGGAGGGCATACTGGTCGTTGCCGCTGTTATCCTGGCGATTTTCTGGTAAATTATATATTCAATGCTCATTACCTGAAATATAAATTATACTGATTTTTTATAAAATCAGGACGTTTCCGTTGACATATTGATAGCTACTTCTGCAATATCCCCGCTGTAGCTCGCTATTCTTCCAAGGCTGTCAAGCATTGCTTTCATTAAAATAGCAGATTGGATATCTTCTATCTTGAACAATCCTTTTGAAATATCGGATTGGGATTTTTCAACCTTTTTCAGCTCACGAAAAACGCTTTCAGCCATTTCACCATTTCTTGTAAATAATGACTGAATCGCTTTTTCGAAAGTCACAACTAAATTATTGTTAAGGTCTATATAATCATTCAATTGAGTTTCTTTTTGAACCTCATATAACCTGATGTAATTTTTTGCTATGTTTTCTATATGGTCTGCTATTCTTTCAAGAACTTTTACCACGATCCTGTATCCAAGGCAGTCCCTCTGGGATTCTATTCCAAGTTTTTCCGCTATCTGCTGGTATTCCACGGCGCTCTTAAGCTGCCTGACAACTAAAAAATAGAGCCTGTCGATCTCTTTCTCTCTGACTATTACGTCTTTTGCCAGCCCGATATCCATAGTTTTCAATGCCTTTCCAAGATCAAGAAGCATCGACCTGTCTATGGAAAACATCCTCTGGAGTATCTGCAAGGTACTCATACGTTTGTAGTCAAGCATTATTTCAAGCGTCATTGCTTCATTGGTATCCTCAACTATTTCCACACCGATCAGATAGTCCATGATATTCCGAATGCTCTCCCTGTATGCAAGATGATCTTTTCTGTCGAGTTTTATCTTGATCGTATCATAACCAACCAGGTAAAAAGCGATCAATGTACGCTCAAGGGCTTCGCTTGATGTTATTTGTGATATCCTGATCTCCTTCGTTCGTGATTCTTTTTCAATTACACTGGTCTCAATGAGCAATGAACTACCATGTTCTGTAACTACCAGAGAGTCTCCCGGCTTCAGGTTAGTCTTCCTGACCCATTTCTTGGGCAGCGAAATTACAAAGGTTGAACCGCCGCTAACGTAAACTTTACGCGCTTCCATATTATCTTTACTCTACTGATTGTTTATAATATATATAGATTATTGGAGGAAAATATATACATTTTATGGAGATTCCCAGCGGGCAAAACCCGACATCCCTGCGCCATCTTCCTCTGTAAGGTTTACCCAGAACCTGCCTGTATTGCTCATGTTGAAATTCATCCTTGCTTTCTGCCCGCTTAAATTTCCCAGGATCGAAGTATTGCCGACCGAAGTCCAGTTGCCGACCTGCCACTGGTATTTGATAATAGTTCCTTCACGGTCAAAAGAATCCGAACCGTCCATGGAAAGTACATCATAGAATTCAGTTCCGATTTTTTCCGATTCAACATTCACTTTTATGACAGGCACAGGTGGTAGAAAGACATGCTCGAAATTGTTTGCCAGACTGGTAAAGAGGATTACCCGGATGGCATCATTCCGGGATATGTTAAGAGGGGAAGTAAAGCCTGAGGTAAGGTTCAGGAATATCTGCCTGCTTCTTGCAGATGGTACAGGAAACTGGTTCTGGAAATTGTATGATTTTACTCCATCTGTATAGCCTGCCGCGTTCCTGTCATTAATATTGAGTCCGACAACTCTTGATTCTTCGGTATTCAGGTTCACAACGTTCAGTATTATGGTATTCCAGTACCCGTCCCCGTCAGGATCATTGAGAGCAAGCGAAAGTATCTTTAAATTCTCACTTTCCACGGCAGCGCGAAGGCTTCTCTGCTCCATCTCTTTTTTCTGCGCTTCGGATACCATGAGAGAAAGGGCAGATACCGAAGCTACAACGATCAGTATCAGAAGCAGTGTGCCGACTACCACTGACAGCCCGGACTCATCTTCAAGCAGCTTCATACATTACGTTTTTTCTTCGAAGCCGATAATGTATTTCCATATAGAGTATATAGATGTATTTAGACTATAGGGGTTAATTAATTAACCGTTCTCTGAGACTCTTACTGCGTAGATGACGAATGAATATAAGCTGTACGGTCTGACCTCAAACCCTTTCCGGGAGGTGTCGGCTGAGGCGATAGAGAATGTCGGCCTTCTGCATGTGAGCCAGAAGATAGACGGCGAATTCGCATGCCTGGTCGGAGAGGTATCTGAAGGGGGAAGGGCTGTGGTGGCGTATGCGGGCGAACTGGGTATTGGAAAAACCGAGAGACTGCGATGGCTTGAGGAGGTAGCGCGCAAAAGCGGTATATTCCATATTTTCCTGAGCGTTGAGCAGGACTATTTTTTCAACATAAAAAGGATATTCGAAAGCGGGCTGAAACAGATAAATGAGAACGCTGGTTTTATGGGAAGGCTCAGGTCGCCTGGATATGTTAAGGAGATAAAAATATCATTAAAACAGAAAAAAGAACCTATCGAGCTCGGGATACTGGCATCTGTGATGTTAAAAGAGAAGGCTCCATCCTATATCCTGCTGGACAACATTGATTGCGGGGATAAAAATTTCCTGGATTTCCTTGTTTCCCTTGTGAACAACCTGAAGGCTGGAAGCCTGCTCTGTTTTACATGCAACAAGGAGATTTTTAAGGGCATCAGGGAGGCGAATCCTTCTTTTATAGAGCGGATAAACAAACAATATATCCTGGACGGGCTTGCGGACAAGGAGGCTGAACTCCTTGTGGCAAAAAGGCTTGCAGTGAGCAGGTCAGCCCAGAACATGGACCCCACGTTCCCATTTACCAGGGAATTCATATACAGCATGAATTCGCAGGTCAGCGGTAATCCCAGGGCGCTGCTTAAAGGGATGGATGATGCCCTGAGCAAAGCATGCATTACCGGGGTGCCGCTGATCGCGAAAAGTCTGGGTTGAATTTATTAACGTATAGTGGTTATCAAAACGTTTGGTGTGGGGGCTATCATGAAATATTTGAAAATAAGAAACCGCAGATGAACGCGGATAAACGCGGATTTGTGATAGCGTATCCCGCCCGCAGGCGGATGCGGCTGGAGACCGCATCCTCTGGGCGGCGTGCTTAGGACGGCGCACGGCTTGGCACATATACAATAATTGACCGTCGAGATGGGGAGATGGATTTCTATTTTTATGGAAACGATAGAAATTTATACTATATGATTAATGAAGATTGTGGAATATAGATGGCTGAAAGTAAATTACAATCGTTAGTTGAAATTTTTAATCAGAAATTTTTCAGAATTCCTGACTATCAAAGGGGATATTCTTGGGAAGAGGAACAATTAGATGATTTTTGGGTCGATCTAGAAAATCTAAAACCAAATAAATTTCATTATACCGGGTTATTAACCGTAGAGTCTATCGAAAAGAAAAATATAGAACGTTTAGAAAAGTGGCATGACGATTTATGGATGTTTGATAAAGGACTTAAGGCCTATTATATAATTGATGGACAACAAAGGTTGACAACAATTATCATACTTCTTAAAGTTATTATAGACAAGTTTGATGAATCCGAGGGAATAAATTTTGAACCAAGAAATACTTGGATTACCAGATTCTTGTATCAACAATATGGTCAATATAAATCGTATGTTTTTGGATATGAAAAGGATAACCCAAGCGATGAGTTTTTTAAAACCAAAATTTTAAATCAAGTGTCTTTATCATCTGCTCATGTTCCTGAACAGACACTCTATACAATGAATCTCAAATATGCTAAAGAATATTTTGAGAAAAAAGTTAAAAAGTTAAAAAAACAAGAGCTTGAAAATGTTTTTAAAAAAGTCGTTAACTTTTTAAAGTTTAATTTTTATGAAATTGACAATGATTTGGATGTATTTGTTACTTTTGAAACTTTGAATAATAGAGGAAAAATTCTTTCTAAACTTGAGTTGCTTAAAAATAGGCTTATTTATTTAACAACTATATTACCTAATAATGAAAGTGATAAAAATAGATTAAGAAACGATATTAATTCAGCCTGGAAAACTATTTACGAATATTTGGGTAAAAATAAAGACAATCCTTTAAATGATGATGAATTTTTACTGAATCATTGGATAATGAGTTTTAAGTACGATAGAAGCGAATCTGAAGTTTATGCAAAATTCCTATTAAAAGAATATTTTACCGTAAATAATATTTCGGTACAAAGTCCAAGAAATGAAAATGATTTTGATCCTATAGTAGAATTATTTGAATTTGAATTAGATAAAATCGATTTTGATGTGATAAAAACCTATACGGAAAGTATTTCAAAAAGTGTAATGAAGTGGTTTTATATTCATAATCCTGCTTACTCGAAATTTAATGATGATGTTAAAGAATACCTTGAAAAACTGAACAGGTTGAGTTTTGGCGCTTTTCGTCCAATAATTATGTGTGCAATGTTTAAGGAAGTTGATGAAGAAAAGTTATTAAGATTATTAAAAAATGCCGAAAGATTTAATTTTTTAGTTTTCAGACTGTCTAAAAGACCATCTAACACACAAAGCAGTAATTTGTATAGAACTGCTAATGATTTTTATTCCGATGACTTGTCGATTGACAAGGTTAATAAAAACATTGAAGAATTAATTGATGGTGATGACGAATATGACGGTTGGTTTGATATTGAGGGTTTTAAAAACCAGATTAATGATTTGTATAAAAAAGGAGAAGGCTTTTATTCGTGGAGTGGATTAAATTATTTCCTTTATGAATACGAATTATTTCTAATGTCAAAAGCAAGAGGTAATGCAAAAGTAAAATGGGAAGATATAAATCATGAAAGTATAGAACATGTCTATCCACAAGAAGCTTACAAAGATTGCTGGAAAAAGAGCTTCAATGGTTTTTCTTCAAAAGAGAGGGGACTTTTGTTAAATTCGTTAGGAAATTTCTTATTACTTTCTCAATCAAAGAATTCGGAGTTTCAGAATGAATGTTTTGAGTTTAAGAAAGAGCATGAGGATAAGAAGGGAAATCAAGTTGGATATTTTAATGGCTCATATAGCGAAATTGATGTAACCAAATATAATGATTGGACTCCAAATCTAATTTTAAAAAGGGGAATCAAGATGTTAGATTTTGTGGAAGAGAGATGGGATATTGAAATAGGTAATGATAAAGATAAAGCGGAATTACTTTTATTAGAATTTATAAAATAAGTTCTAATTTCTAAACATAGTTCATATAGTGAACATCTTTGATTTTAAGAAAAAATATAAAATTGAAAAGCAACAGCGATGAAAACTCTTCTTGATCATTTTATCAAAAATGCCAGGCTTATGCTATATCCCAGTATCATCAATATCACCGAATGTTTTAACCCGTGCCTCGCTTTTCCCTCAGTGAGCTGCCCTGCGATTATCCCGCTTGCAAAGGCATTGATCATTATCACATGGAAGAAACCTGTCCTGAATTTAGTCATATTCAATGCAGACGATGAGATGCCAAAACCTGTTACTCCCTTCCCTCCTGCGCTTGCGGCCATCATGTCGAGGATCGAAGGGAGAAGGGTGGTGTTCAGCATGAAAATCAACCCTATAAGAATGAACTGCGCCGCATAGATTATGAGGAGGTACTCCTTCAGCGCGGCTTCCTTTTCACGTTCAAGCTGCATGGTTTTTTCAAGGTCGTCGGCGCTCTTCAGGATAATGGCCGTGTTAATGGCGCCAAGCCTTGATGCCTGGACTATGAGGTAGCTGTATTTGCTTATCAGCGGGCTTTTGAGTGCCTCTGCCATTGTGCTTATCACATCGTCAAAGGAAACGCCCCATCCTATCTGCGCTGCTGCTTTTTGCAGGTGGGGAGAAAGCGCCTGCAGGCTCCTTTCAGATTGCAGGGCAGGAGATGCGATCTCCTTTATGGCTCCCAGGGGATCAAGACCGCCCCGCAGCAGTTCAGAGAGTTCGTATAAAAATCCCACAAACTCTTCCTCATATCTCTTTGTCCTCCTGTTGGCGAGGAACACCTCTATACTGTAAGGAGTTATCGCGATAAGGACTGCAAAGATTATTGTCTGGTCAAGATTATTCCTTTTTTCTACGGGAGCTGGTTTGATGGTTAAATTTTTTTCCTGTACGCTCCCATCTTCCGGGGTATATTCAATTTTTGCCTGTTTTTCCTGCCCTGCCGGAAGTATGCTGACCGCGATCAGGATTATTGCTGCAAGTACGGAAAGCAGGATTATAAAGTGCTCTCTTTTTAGATTGTACCTTACATATAATTTTTCAAGATTTATCATTTCAGTCCCCGTGGGGAGAATACACGACCATCAAAAGTACAAAAAAGATCACGTTCGCCAGTGGCATTATGAAATATACAAATATATTAAATAAGTCGCCTGCCTGGAAGGGACCTATTGTCCCCCCCATCAGGATGCTTCCGACAGTTACACCCAGGACGCTCATAATAACACCCGTGCTTATGAATGTGATATACATCTCGCTGAAAAGAGCAAGTGACTGGTTAAGTTCTTTCTGTACCTCGCGTTTGATCTCAAGAAGCTGGTCAAGCCTCCCATGCAGATACGTTTCCAGGCTCCCGCCTGTATGGATCATTCGTGTGAATTCTATGAGCAGTGAGCGCATGTGGGGGGAAGGGGTGGTTCTTGCAACATCCAGGACTGCGGCTATAACGTCTTTACCCAGTATATCCACGGAATGGATGATTTTCTTGAGTTCGGCTGAAACTGCGCCGTGGTCGGAAGATGCAAGCATGCGCAGGAGATTTAATGGAGGAGTCCCCGTAGATGCCAGTATGGACATATGGCTGATGGCAAAAGGCAGGTTCCGGTCTATGGCAAGCTGCCTGTTCTGTATTTTAGAAGTAAGCTGGAAATAGACAGCCCCCGATGTGACGGCAAACGTCAGTATGGCGGCATTAAGGGGATGGATCAGGTTAATGGAAAGCATAAGAAAAACGCCTCCAACTGCGACTGCAAGCAAAAGCGAACTTATCAGCCATACCGAAAGGAACATGCTACCGCCAATGTTGATCTCTGCCTGGTAAAGTATCCTTGAAAACTCGATCTCAAGGCTGGTTCCCTCCATATATCCTCCCAGCAGGCGGTAGCATAACTTCTTGTAATAGATGTTCATGATATCTTTTTCATATATTCATCCGGAGAATAGTAATACGCCTTGAGGTTCTTCGCCACGTCCTTAAAGTAGGTAATTCCCTGCCCGTACATCCAGTTAATTACCTTCTCTCTTTTTTCTATCTCTTTTTCCATATAATCGAGTTCTATCCCGTGTTCAGTGGCGATATTTTCCAGGATAAAGCTCTTGCCGCTGTAATTGAAAGAATCGCTATAAGGATCCCAGTGGAAAATATTATTCGTTATCAGGTTCTTTGTTTCAGGATCAATTCCCTGTATCTCCACCATATTCACGACCCGCCTGGCGTAGTTGTTGTTAATGCGTATCCTGCCTGCAAATATTACAAGGTCGAGGCTTGCAAGCTGGCTTCGCGGTACGTTCATGGGATTTGATTCGATACGGTTGACAAGCTCTTCCATTGAACCGCCGTGTATCGTACCCATGGCTGCATGACCCACCTGGATAGCCTGGAAAAGAGTGAATGCCTCGCTTCCCCTTACTTCTCCCACTATTATGTATTCGGGGCGCTGCCTGAGTGCGGCTGCCAGTAATTCATAAAGACCTATACCCCCCCGTTTTGCATTCCCGCCGCTTTCTTCCGCTCTCCCGAAACCGCTCCTCGTTATGGATTGTATCCAGTTCTCATGCGGTATGTTTATCTCTGCCGTATCTTCCAGGCTTACTATCTTTGCCTCCGGTTTTATGAACAGGCTGATGCCATTCAGCAGGGTTGTTTTCCCTGATGCAGTGCCGCCCGATACCAGTATTGACCCGCCGTATTCAACTAGCAGCCAGAGGTAAGCAAGCTGCTTTGCATTTAAAGTGCCGTATTTCATTATGTCTATGAAAGAGATAGGCTCGCTCTTGAACCTGCGGATGGTGAAGCATGAGCCTTTTTTTGTCACCTCGCTGCCGTAAGTGAGATTAACCCTGCTGCCTTCAGGGAGAGTTGCATCCGTGATGGGATCAAGGACTGAGATGTGCCTTCCTGAGATCTGTGCCATCTTTAATATAAAAGAATTTAACCTGTATTCACTTTCAAATTTCAACTGCGTCCGAAGGGATTCAAAGATACGGTGATAGATATAGACGTTCCTGCCCGGACCGTTGCAGCTTATGTCTTCTATCATCGGGTCTTTCATAATAAGGTCGATCTCGCCGTATCCGATAAAATCCCTCTTGATAAAATAGACAACTTTCTCAAGGACATCCCTGCTTGCCCGTATGCCGTATAAGTCAATAATATCCGCCACCCTCTTTTCGATGTACATCTCGCGGCTCGCCTGCACGCTCTCTTTATCTAACTCTCTCTCAAAGATACCCCTTATCCTCTGGAATATCTCCTTACCCGCTTTATCAAGAACAGGCTCAACCGGTATGTACAGGAGTTCTTCTTCAATATTATCATAGGTTATCCGGGCGAACTGGTAATGCGGATTTACCGGATACGTGACATTTATTTCATGGATGGGTTTATCCTTGAATGAGCGCAGGAGTTCTGTAATATTATGTTTGCTCTCTTCCTTCTTATCGAGTATCTGTTCCTCAAGCTGCTTGAGGTGGATTTCAAGCTCTCCGGCGCCATTTTGTTTCCTGCAGTTACCGTTCCCATTTCCTTTAATGCGCCCGGGAAAAGGAGTCAGCCTGCTAAAATTAAAGTCTCCAAATAATGTTTTCATCACGCTATGCATGTTTAAATAGAAATTACTAAATAACTTTTGTATATAGATTATATAGTCTATTTACCCTCATTTCTACTGATTTTATATATAGCCTATATATTCTTGGGAAAAAGTATATACTATCTACTAACCTCACAAAAGACTATTAAAATGATCAATACAGAAATAAGAAAGGTCCAGGTGACTGGCAAATCAACGTTCGTTGTTTCCCTTCCAAAAAAATGGGCTGTCAGTGCCGGAATAACATCAGGTTCCCGTGTTCATATGCACCCCCAGGAGGACGGGGCTCTTCTTTTAACTTCAAACGGGGGTTTTGCGGCTCAGGGTCCAAAGACCTTAACCATAGAAGGAAGGGCAGGCGATCCGCTGATAAGAGATATAATAGCCACCTACGTTGCCGGGTACCGTGTGATCGAACTTAAAGCCAGGAATATCACACATGAACAGAGAAAGGACATATCGGCTATTGTGAAAAAATTGATAGGAATTGAGATCATCGAAGAGACGCATGATAAGGTGATAATCCAGGATATCTCGAATCCTGGGGACATGCCTATCGATATGAGCTTTCGGCGCATGCATATAAAAGTACAGTGGATGCTTGACAATACCATCAAGGCAATGAATACAAAAGATGTTTCTCTCGCTTCTGAAGTGGTAAAGCAGGATGATGAGATAGACCGCCTCCATCTATTGATATCAAAGCAGTTCATGGATATTCTGCTGCATTCAAGGATATCAGAAAAGAGTGAACTGGGATTGACAGGCGCCTTCTACTACAGGCTGGCAAGCGACCAGTTAGAGCGCATGTCAGACCATGCTGGAAAGATCGCCAGTATAATAATAGAATCCGGAGAAAATATTCCTGAAGCCCTGCTCAAGGATATTGTTAAGATAGGCCTGATATCTTATAAGCTGGTCAATGATTCAGTTATTTCTTTTACAAAATGCAATGTAGAACTTGCAAACAGGATTATTGAAGAACATAAAAAAATAGGCGAGGATCTGCGCAGGATAAGGCACCCTTCGACGACCATGGATCCTGATGCTGTCATGTCCCTGGGGCTCATTGCAGACAGCGTGAAAAGGATAGGGGATTATGCTGCAAACGTCGCAGAGTTAGCCATTGACTTCTCTAAAAGTATATAGAATATATACACTATATACAAAAAAGCCTAATAAGGCTTTATTCTATTTTCAGGCAATGAGGGCTATCCTGTTGCTTATCATCGGGCTGAATATAATAACAGTGGCGGGAGCGGCGTCTGAATGGGAAGAACATGGCGTGACCATCAGGTGGGGTGAAAGTATCAATATTTCTGGTTATAATATAACAGCAGTAGATTTCAGACCCGGGACTGTAGAAGATATACCAAAAAAATGTGATAATGAAACCAATGGCTATAAAAGAAAAATTCTTGGATGCGACGATTGGGTTCTTTTGAGTATTTCCAGGAATGGTAATCATTTATTGGACGCCGCTATAGCGAAGGAGAATCATACTTTTGCTGATGGGGTCGAATTTCTTAATGAAACTTCATATCAGAATGATGAAAGTTCACTCAGGATTATTGCGAGGAATGTTGTCACAGGTTATAACATACCCACGCCTTATGCAGAACTTAAAATACTGGTAAAAGAGAAAGAACGTATTGAACTTGATATCGCAGAAAACCTGAAGATAAACAAGATCGTGCCACAAGAAGCTAATGTGAATCCCTGCTACCAGTCCATCCCCATAGGAGTAACAATTGAAAACACCGGGATATTTGATTTCCCCTTTATCAGGGTGGAAGACCGGGCTGGAGATGGTTTTATACCGGAACCGCCTGATTTGAACTGGAGCATATCTCTTCCCCATGGCGAAATGTGGCAAACCCAATATCTGATCAAGCCTCTTGTGCCTGTTGCAGGCGCGGAATATAACCTGCCTCCTGCAGTGCTTTACGTAGTCTATCATAATAAAACATATAATTTATCTTATCCCCCCACCGGTAATATAAGTTTCATTTTGCGCTCTTCTGATATTATTTTATCAAAAACTGCCGGTGTAGATAAAGGCAAGGTTACTGTAAATTTGAGCGCAAAAAACAACGGGAGCAGGGCATCCGCGGTAAAAGTAAGGGATTCTCTCCATCCCGGTATGGAGGTGGTTAGCGGGGATATGAACTTCAGCATTGTCATGCAGCCGGGAACATCTTATAACCAGAGTTATGTAATGAAAATAAATAATGCGTCTGGCAATGTAACACTTCCTCCAGCAAATTTCACATTTGATGAGTACAGGACATGCTATGACACCGGGGAAGACAAGAAGACCGTTACAGGTTCAGGCATATCCAATCCTGTAGAACTGACTTTTGCATCTGCTGTTTCCCCGCCGGTTCAGACTGCATCCCCTCCGGCTCCTGCTGCCGGGAAACCTTCCAATGAAGCCACTTCTGATAATGATCCGGGAATCAGCGGGGCTCTATCAATAAGCGGATACGAACTGCCATATACCTATCTGGCAATACTGGCAGGAGCGCTGGTGATTTCGGTAATTTTGTTCTTGTTGAAAGTCTGGGGATTGCTCGGGCTCTCTAAATAACGCTGTTGTCTGGTATGATAACTCTATAGTCTATATAGATAAGTTATATCAGAGAAAAAAATACACAGAAATGCATATGAAGATGATTAAGGACACAAATGCAGTATCCCCGGTTGTCGCATCACTGATGCTTATTATGGTGGTAGCCGGAAGCGTGACGTTTCTAGCCGGGATGATGCAGAATATGAATTCCCAGGCTGATCAGGTAGCAGGAAAGAGCACGGGTGCAGAACGTACATCCATGAAGATAAATATCATAAGCTCAGACCTTGCCAGGCCAGCCGTGGAACCTCTTGTAAAAGCTTATAATGATAAGCGCCTGGGCGTGACGCTCCAGTTACAGAAGAGTGAGACACTGGATATGACTTCGAACGTCTCCATAGGTGAGATAGGTACAGGGATAGCAGATATAGGGGTTTCAGATAGACCGCCTTCTTCGGATGAGGTGGGAAAGTACCCCGACCTCGTAGCTCAAAAGTTCGGTACTTCGGGAATTGTGGTCATTGCCAATGGTGTGACAGGCAACCTCACTAAAAGTACCCTGATTGGATATTACAACGGCAGTACACAAAAGGCATATCAGATGTCAGGGTCTTCAGGTACACAACATGCATTTATGAAGTATCTTGGTAATCCTCCAATCAGCCTGAACATTTCTGTGGTTACAGGTAGCGCCGGAATGCTTGATGCTGTGAAGACCACACCAGGTTCTATAGGATTTATTGAATACGGCTATGTTTCGTCGCAAGCCAACCTCATAACAGGACTATATAACGAAAGTAATGGACTAACATACGCAAACATGAGTTACTCCAATTTTACATGGGCAGCCGCCAGCAGCGATGCAAATAATTCCTATTATCCATTGGAGCTCGCCCATCCGCTCTACTTTGTGACCAGAGGTAATCCCTCACTTACAGATTCCTTCATAAAGTGGGCAAGGTCATTTGAAGGACAGGATATCATAGAGAAAAGCGGATACATAAGCTATACAAGGGAATTTAACTAAATATTTTCAAAGGAAATATAAGGGTTACAGGTAGGGTGGATGTGAACAAAATAATGGAGCAGACTCAGCTTTGCAGAATTTGATTAAGTCATCATGGTAATTATGATAATAATGTATAAGTTTATATATTATACAAGTCTAACATATCATTATGTCGAAAAGTGATATAATCGGTAAGCTGCTGATATCTATACCAGTATTCTTTGCAATCTCGGCTATCATCGACTATTCCACAACAATATGGTTTTCGGGCACCAGGGAAAACCTGATCCGGAATGAATTCAGCCCATTGCTGGTATATGCGGTCAGGAACGACCTGTTGGTCCCCTACTTTTTGTTCACGGTGATATTCTACTTCTGCGGTTCCTACCTTGCCCTGAAACTGCTTTCCAGTGACGAAAAGCTCTTCTATCCTGCATCCGCCATTCTTATCCTGATATCGCTGGCGCATACTTTCGGAGGTTTATCCTGGTATTTCAAGAGCGAAACATATTCCAATGCCATCCTTGCAATTTCAGCAATAACAATTATGATGGCGATATTCCTGTCAGGATGGTCTATTCTGCAAAAAAGGAATGTGAGTTGAGCATCTTCGCTGACATCTGTTTTATTCTATATACTCTATTGTTTCTATGTAGAATGGTTTTATGATGTGATGCAACTAAGAAAAGATATGCGCAATGAATTAGCGGGTGCATTTCTGCTTTTTGTTATTTCAATCTACAGCGCCGCCTCTGTATCGTGGTATTCCCTGTCGGCAGATCTTCCCGCTGAGGTGTTTGCGGTCTTTCCTGTGATGGGCGCGCTTGGCGTGATGGTTCTTGCCCATAAAAAGAAAGTGGTTTGAAAAACCACAGAGAGCGCTTTTCAGATATTTCATTCAATTCCATTTTCTCTGTGCTCTCTGTGTCCTCTGAGCGCTCTGTGGTTGACCATTTTTGCAGCTATTCAGAGGGCAAATGATGTAGATGTCGAGATTAATTCGATCGCAGCATGCAGAAATAATTCGATACTATATAGTACTATATTTTCTATTTGTGCAGGTTTTATTATCCTGCCTGATGTACAGTGATATATGAAGCCCATCATACATTCCATCCTTTTCGTACGGCGCTTCATACAGGCTTTCCACTCATAAATCAAACCCGTGCAGAAAGCCTGTAGTCTCCTTTTCCTGGAGGATAAAAATAGAATATATTTTTCTATATAGTCTATGAGGCTTACCCTGATATAGTTTCCATAATTAGATTAGCCGGGCGGTACGCACACGTCCGCCAGTGTATAGACCGTCGGAAGAAATGAAGCCCGCTTTGCGCTTTCGCCAGGGCGCAGGGCTTCTGTCATGTCGAAACCATGCCCCCGCACAGGGGAAATCGGGGGCGCAGGTTTCAGGCTCATGAAAATAAAAATAGACTATATAACTCTCTATAGTTTATGAGGGTTTTCCTAAAATAGTTTATGAAATTAGTATGTGATTGGTGATGCTATAAATCCGTGTCCGCCAAACTTCGATTTGAAAAATAATGATAAATCAGGGGCAATACCGGTCAGCATCACCTTATATGGTATAGGAGAAAGAACATGGAAAAAAATACTAAAGGAATAAGAGCATTCCTGCATGACGCAAAAGCCGTCTCGCCAGCAATCGCGACATTGATCTTGATCGTGATCGCGGCAGTGGCAGCAGCGGGCGTGGGAATACTTGTACAGTCCGCACAGAAGAATGCGGGAGACCAGACAGCGAACAAAGATATGAGTGTAAATGGAGAATTCGGCATCAAAGGCAGTACCACAGTATTACCCATAAGCCAGCACGAAATTACTGACTTCAGTAAGAAATATCCCGCAATCAAAATCACTACCGCAGGCGGCGGCTCAGGCACAGGCAGGGCGCTTGTCTTCAACAAACAGGTAGATGTGGCAGCAAGCTCGGATATCTGGCCAAACGGTCCTCAAACAGACCCGACCACAGGCTTAAAATATGATGGCAGAGAGAAGGCAGTCATTCAGGGAACAGGACAGGACGCATTTATATATGAGACCAAAATCGGAACAGGCATGATTGTAGTTGCAGGAAATGTCAAGATTGGTGCAACTCAAGCCAAAGCCATAAATGTAGTTAACAACACAGTAGCATCTGGTTGGGATGCCGGAAACGCAACCCTTACTGTAAACACCACCGCTTTGAGAGCTGCATATATTGGAACAACTTCTCTATCAATCGGCGGTCAAGATATAGCGGTAGTCCAGCGCTCAGATGACTCTGGCACAGAAGAGACCTTTGCAAAATGGATTAACGTTAAGAACTCTGTTGGTCAGCTTGATAGCAGCGCACACGGAGAGTCGGGCAACCAGGGAATAAGAGATTACATTGCATCAACACCTAACACAATCGGCTTCGTTGATATCGGTTTTGCAGCAGGCGGAGCTAATGGAAAAGATCTTGTCACCCCAGCCTCACAGAATGGAATTCAGGCAAACTCGACTACCAGTGGCGCTAATGGCGCATACAATGCAGCAAGCAAGCTCACAAATACCGGACTCGGTGTAGCATCCGATAAGACCAGCGGACTTGCACGCGACCTCTACTACTACAGCCAGGGCATACCCACAGGCGCAGTTAAAGCATACCTTGACTTTGTACTGAGCAACGACGGTCAGAAGATAGTAGAGCAGGAAGGATTCTTCAGAGCAGTTCAGTAAATAAACATCAATTATGAGGAGATTTCCTCATAATTTCTTTTTTTCGTATCAGCGCAACCATTCAGCAAAAAATGAATATCGGTGATTGTATGGAATTTTCCACAGGAGACACAGTAAAATTCAAACTTGAATCCGGTGAAATACAGGAAGGGGATGTTCTTTTTATCGAAAGGAGGCTTCGCGAGGACATATTATACATAAACTGTTCCGACAGGCGGGCGTACAGGGTTCCGGGAAAAAAGATCATATCAGGAGTTCATAAAAAAAATTAATTTAAATCAGGAACAGAGGCCAGCCAGATAGAGGATTCATGAGAAAATCTGCAATATATTCTAAAGACATTTGCCCGCATTTTTGAGAATTCAGCAGAAAAAGCGCATATAGAGGAATTCAAGGCAAAATACAATGGGGTGAAGTGGGATGATGGGATCGAGCCGGAATAACCGCACAAAAGCAGGAAGATCCCTCCCGGTACCGGGCATTTATCATCATAAAAAATTCCCATGTTGATCACATTTATGATCGGTGGAACGTATATGCTCCTGAAATGATCATTGTTGGTGATCCGGATGCCTGGCAATGAAAGCGAAAAGGGCGATCTTTTTGTTCTGAAAGTGCTTCCATTATTGACCTGTTCCTGGTTATATTTGTATCCATTATATTGGCTGCTTCAATGAAAATATGATTCGATATATTGATTTAATATCTCAGTTCTGTGGTCTATAATGTTTCTTGTACCAAAAACATCTGCTATTGCCTTCATACCTTTAATTATTTCGGGTTTTTTTTTGAGCAGACCAACATTCAGATCTCTTAGACATTTGGTTATATAGCCTTCCCATGTGGGAACGACCATGCGGGTATAGAATACAACCTCTGGTTTTGCTATATACAATTCTCCGGTCTCGGATTTCTTGAATGACCTGTGCTGCTTAACGTATGTTATAAACTCATTTCCATTATGTTTCTTCGATACATAATTTTTCGGGTTCAGAAAATCTACAGAACCCCATTCATATTTTTTGGTTTTAATGCCCCATTCATCCATTGCCTGTATCTTCTGATAATCATCTAATACCAGAGCGAAATCCACGTCTTTACTTATTTCGACTCCTGTGTACAATGAGACCGCCAGACCTCCGACTAAGACAACTTTATCTACAGACAAATTATTGTCTTTGATGATTTCATAAAGCAGATTCATCATAATGCGACACTCCTTGCTGGTGATGGATTGTTGTTAAGTATGAACGCTTTGTACCTCAGTACGTCGGTTGCTTTAAGGTTAAATCCATAATCAATATCTAATGATACCATCATAGCGTCCTTTTCCATACTCTCGGTTTTGACCCTTTGTTCCAGATAGTCTTTATTTATAAAATCCCGGTTCCTCTCTGATATTGCTTTCGCTGCGGTGTGGTCAAACTTTAATGTATGCACAATCAAATCTTCTATTCTCAATCTTCTGCCGTAAGTGGGTAGATTTTTGAAGGTAAATATCTTATATCTATCCCCAAATAGTCTTGTTGCAGTATCAACAACCGACTCAGAAAATATTAAATGTGGTATATCAATACGCATTGGATATTTCCACACCATATAATCTGTATTATCAACATAAATAAAATTCATACAATCAAGTAGTTTCTCTGCTTCTTCGCCTTTCTTTATGTCGTTTTGTAACGATATTATGGTCTGATTGAAAATATTATATGCATTTCCCGGTGTTGTATTGCAAAGTTTACCGATTTCTTTAAAAGTTTTTTTCAAATATCTGTTTGTAAGAATTTTTTTTTGTAGTTCTGTGGTCATATATAATACTATAAATTTTATAGTTGTTAAACCTTTCGTTTATTTAAGTTGGTAATCACCATTCAGGCAATACTGATATTTCTATATATAGAACTATATAGATTATTTTGATAAATTATATAAACTTTTTAACATTATTACATGTATGAAATACTCTGTTGGAGACATCGTAAAATTCCGGATCGAATCAGGTGAAATCCAGGAAGGAGATGTCCAATTTATTGACATGATCCACAATAGAAAGATCCTGTATATCAACGGTTTCAGAGGATGTGCTTATAAAGTCCCTGAAAAAAATGTTATATCGCGTTCTTCTTTATGAAATAAATTATTCGACTTTCTAAATAGACTATATAGAATATTTTGATAAATTATATCAGCTTTATGGCATGAACGTACAAAATCAGAATGACTTTGCTTCCGGACATGGGAAAAAGGAGTCCATAAAACAACTATTGTCTGTGGTGCGAACCTGAACTTTCAGATAACCGGAAAATATCTTGCTTTGCTCCTGAAAAATGGACTTATGGATAAAAGGCAGGATAAATATGTAACCACAGACAGAGGAAAAATGTTCCTGGAAAAAGCGAAAGAGATCAATCTTAAGTTAATATAACATACCGGTCAGGAGAATTTAATGGAAAATAGCGTACTTGATATTCTAAAGATCTTATTCTGCGCGCCATTTTTGATTTACGCATGTTATTCGGATATTAAAAAGCGCAGCGTGAACAATAATGTATGGCTGATAATGCTTGTTGGCAGCATTTTTTTTATTTCTTTCGATTACTCGCTTTACAAGATACTTATTCTTCGTCCATTATTTATTTCAGCAGGATTCATCTTCATACTTGCTTATATCCTTTTTACGATCGGGGCGTTCGGCGGTGCTGATGCTAAGGCGCTTATCGTCCTATCATTGACCATTCCTGCATATCCGGGTTTCCAGGTTTTGGGATATGCTTTCCCACTGGACAAACCCCTCTATGATATTTTTACCCTGAGTATCTTTGGAAATGCAGCACTGCTGGCAATCGTGGTTCCCATCGGGCTGGCTGCATATAATATCACGAAAATGGGTTTGCATATCGATAATCCGGCATATATTTTCATGGGTTATAAAAAGAGAATTTCAGAGCTTCCAGGCAAACATATCAGGCTGATCCAGGGTTTTGAGATGGTTAATGGCACGGTTCGATCCCGTTTTAAATGGGGCGGTATGGAAATTAACGGGGATACGGTCAGGGAGCTTAAGCATCTTTCAGGTAAGGGCTTAATTGAAGATGAGGTATGGGTGACCCCGTGCCTGCCTTTTATGATTCCCATAACGTTAGGTTTTTTCACGGCTGTTCTATATGGTGATATGATGTTTGAGTTAATTAAATTTCTCCTGTGAGCCTGAGATGCTATGATGAAAAAAGTACTGTTCCTATGCACGGAAAATTCCTGCCGTTCCCAGATGGCCGAAGGGATTTTGCGGCATCTCATGGGCGATAAGTTCGAGGTAGAAAGTGCAGGAACAAGACATTCTGCTGTAAATCCCATTGCGATAAGAGTCATGGCAGAAATTGGCATTGATATTTCAGAACACAGGTCAAAATCGGTAGATGAATTTCAGGGGATGAGTTTTGATTTAATAATAACCACATGCGATGCCGCCAGGGAAACCTGCCCTGTTTTCCCCGGTAAGGCCCGCCATTTGCACTGGAGTTTTAATGATCCGGCAGCGGTGAGAGGGTCTGAAGATGAGATACTTTCCGCATTCAGGAAGGTCAGGGACGAAATAAAGCAGCGGATCCAGGAAGAATTCAGCCAATATTGATTTTTCATATATAGAACTATATAGATTATGTTGATAAATTATATCAACTTTTTAACATGAATACATCAAAGGCAAGATCATTGATTTTGCTTTCAACATAAGAAATGGAGGAATAAAGTATGAGGAAAGATAAATTAATCGGGATTGGCGCACTGCTGGCATTGATGATGCTGGCAGCCGTTTTATTTGTGCCATCCATAAATGCGAGTGTAAATAAAAATGAGCTCCAGCAATCTGAAAACTATCTGGAGAACCATAACGAAGTCAAAAACATCATATTCATGGTTCCTGACGGTATGGGTCTGGCGGATGTGACAGCAGCCCGGATATATAAAAACGGACCTGATGGAGCTTCCCTTTATCTTGAAACACTGGAGAATATCGGATACCAGAGAACCTATTCAGCCAACAGCATCATAACCGATTCAGCAGCCGCAGGCTCAGCCTGGGCATGCGGTGAAAAATTCAATAACGGTGAGATCTGTTATCACGCCGATGGTAAACCGTATAATCCCAGCATCCTGGAACTGGCTAAAGCAGACGGTAAAGCCACCGGTCTTGTGGCTACGTCCACAATCACACATGCCACCCCGGCGGTATTTGGGGCGCATGTTAAGTCCCGGAACTGCGAGAATGAAATTGCCAGGCAGTATATTGAGGTGACCGGGGTTGATGTAATGCTGGGCGGAGGCGTTGCAAAATTCAATTCAACAAAGCCGGATAAATGCGGTACTTCCGGGAACTTTATCGCCGAAGCTGGGCTAAAAGGTTATCCGGTCGTATATACCAGGGCGGGAATGGACTCTGCTGTAGTAAACGGAACTGTGAAACTGCTGGGACTATTCAATGACAGCGGCATGACCCCGGAATATCTTCGCGTACCCGGAACAACTGAACCGGGATTGCCGGAAATGACATCTTCCGCCCTGAATATTCTGGAAAATAACAGTGACGGTTTCTTCCTCATGGTGGAAGGCTCCCAGGTTGACTGGGCAAACCATGCTAATGATCTGAATTACCAGCTGGGTGAAACCCTGGCATTTGATGATGCCGTGAAGGTAGTTCTGGACTGGATAAACACAAGTCCGGAGAGAAAAGAACATACCCTGCTCATTATTGTTCCTGACCATGAGACAGGCGGTTTTGCCATAAACGGGCCTGATAAGCTTCTCAATGCCAGTGAGTCTGTGGATGCCGGCTGGACAAGCAATGAGCATACCGGCGTAGATACTCTTATCTGGAGCCAGGGTCCAGGCAGCAAATCCTTGGACAGGGCTGTTGACAACACTGACCTTTATGGAGTAATGGTAAAAGCTCTTAAACAGTAAAAATACGTATAAATATGAACCGCCGCCGGTTTTCCAGGCGGTATCTTTTTATTACATGGGGGTGCAAAAGGCAATACTAAATTGAAGAAATAATTATCAAGAGTCGATTCAAAATAAATAGAGGATTATGGATGTTTTGAGCTATTTTTTAATCGGAATCCTGCAAGGGATACTCGAGTGGCTTCCTGTCTCAAGCAAGGGCGTTGAAGCTCTTATCATGGTCAAATTCTTCAACAAAACCCTTTCTGAAGCCCTCGTGATCGCATTATGGATGCACATCGGCACTTTGCTCGCTGCTATTGTTTACTACAAAATGGAAATCCTTGGGATACTGAAAAATCTTAAGAACTACATTAAAAATCCGGCACAAGATACAGAGGCAAACAGGTTAACGAGCTTTATTACAATGGCAACCCTGCTGACAGGTCTTATCGGAACCCCGCTTTTATTATTCGGTCTGGATAAATTTAATTTTGCAGGCAATGCAGCAATGCTTTTAATAGCATTTTTCCTGATACTGACAGGAGTATTCCAGTGGACTGCAAAAAAAAAGAAAAACACGGAAAAAGAGATTATTTTTAAGGATTCGATTTACCTAGGAATTGCCCAGGGTCTTACTGCTATTCCGGGCCTGAGCAGGTCCGGGACAACGGTTTCAACATTGATGTTCAGGGGGTATTCAGCAAGAGAGGCGTTGCGGGTTAGCTTCCTAGTAAGTATTCCTGCCGTTTTTGGAGTGGAAGTCCTGCTCGGATTACTGAAACATAGCACATTTGATATTTTGATCATTCCCGGAATAATTGCTTCGTTCTTTTTTGGTTTGCTGACGATAAAATCCCTTGTTAAACTTGCGGAGAAGATCAATTTTGGCTATTTCTGTACTGGTTTTGGTTTTATCATTATACTTTTCGTTATAATATCTTCATTATATAATATATTTTAATTAGAATAAATAATTATCACGCCAATCGTCGATCGTAATAAATGGTCAAAATCTATATAGATTATATATTTTACTAAGATAATCTTTATTTTGTTAATGTAATAACTGTTTTACATGGAAAATATCGAACAGACGCATCACCATGGCAAAGCAGACACTCATGTACACACCAGGTATTCAGGGTTTGGAAGATATTCTTTTCTCTGTTTCCCTGAATCCGTTTCCGATCCACGCAAAGCCGTCGAAACTGCATACAGGAGAAAACTTGATGTCCTGTGCATAACAGACCATAACACGATCCAGGGCGCCCTCATTGCCCAAAAACACGCACATGATATCGAGGTCGTGGTCGGGGAAGAGATATCAAGCGCAGACGGTGAGATCCTGGCGCTGTTCATACAGGAAAGGATCAAACCTATGCTGGGCGCTTCTGAGACATTAGACCTTATCCATGAACAGGGAGGCATTGCCGTGGCTGCCCATCCCTTCAGCCCTCACTGCCAATCTCTCGGAAAGAAGATACACTATTTAGAACTGGACGGCGTGGAGGTATTTAATGCCTGCCACCGCGATGCTTATACTAATTTAATGGCACAGACTTTCTCTCCCGGAAAAATTGCATGGCTGGGGAGCAGCGATGCCCACTCACTTGATATGATAGGCAACGGATACACTATTTTTGAAGGAAGAACTTCTGAGGAACTCAGGAAATCCATCCTTAAAAGAAAAACTTCCTTTGGCGGAAGCCCTGGGATTGATAGGCGCTGCGCTGTATGTAGGGTTGCCATTATCGTATTTATTCGGTATATCAGGGGAAATTATCCTGAATGTAAAGGGTAAGAGAAAATGGAATGAGACCATATACTGATTTTATATAGTATCTATAGATTATTGTGATAAATTATATAACTCTATGGTAGAATGTTGATATGGTGAAAGAAATGAACGAAAATAAGAGAATTATGAAAAAACCCCTCTCCTGCGGTACAAGGCATAATCCGCCCGAAGAGGGATTTATTGGAATGAACCAGGAAGATAAGGAAATTTACCTGTTCCTGCGCGGCGGATTTGCTGCCAAGTAGGAAGAGTTGAGACCATGAATACATTGGACATTCTGATATACATCTGTGAAAAAAGAGAGGAATTATTGGTGAATGGATCGAATTCACAGGATGCATTGGCAAAAGCAACGCATGCAGTAGCCAAAGAATATCATATATGCTCTGCATCAATAGCAAGACTGGTTGCATTGTGATAAAATGGTACAGACTGAAAAAGAAGATACAGAGTTCAGGGATTACAGCAATGCTGGTGAAGATTTGTTCTTCATACGCAGAGGCAGACTCAGAATGTTAATTTCAGTTGACAAAAGCAGGCAGGATATTTCTATAGATAAGGAACAAGTACAGCAGGAACATTCGGATAAAGATTTACAGGCTTTGATCTCCAGGATGGAAACTGAGAATGCAAAGCCTTAACAAAATAGAACTTTTCCTGATGATATTTCTTCTATTGCTTGCATTCTGGATGGTGGTTAAGTGATCGACCACACAAAATTTTTCAAAAAAGTTACCGACTCTATTGTTACCATTATCCTTTATGTACTGATACTGGTACTTATCGCAGGGATGCTGCGAATCTTACTTGACCTGCGCGCTGTTGCCATAGATTCGCTTGAGGGGGGTTTTAACAAAATAGTCACTAATGTTCTCACGCTTTTCATTGTAATCGAGTTCTTCAAGACCTTTGCGGACTATTCCAAACACGAAAGGATAAAGCTCACCGATATAACCGATGTCACGATCTTAATAGCTATGCGTGAGGTCACTGTCGGGCTTTATTCCAAATCATTTGGATATGAAACTATTTTTGCACTCTCGGCGCTGCTGCTTGTGCTTGGAGTGATAAGGGTGCTGGCTGTCAGGTACTCGCCAGAAAAGATATGAGGTGATTGCAGTTCTTTGATAGGAAATAATTATACTGATTTTATTTAGAATATATAGATTATTGAGATAAAATATATTACATATAGCGTGAAACTATAATATATGAATATAAAAACAGGCATAAATTCTCCCCAGATAAAAGATTTTGGAGGAGCCATATATCCATGTGAAGTGGATATCATTGAACTTGGTCTTGATAGAATGGATTTTTTAGACGAACAAAAAGAGAAGGAACTTTTGTCAAAATCTGCCTATCTTGCCGCATCTTTTGGCACTGAGTTTACTATCCATGCCCCGCACATCGATTCCAGGATAGAGGGAATAAAGATAGACTTTTCAACTCTCAGTGACAAAAATTTTACCGTTATGGAAAAAGTCGTCAGGCTTGCCGCAGAGATTGGAGCGGGATATATAGTTGTTCATCCAGGCAGTCAGAATGGTGAAAGAAAATGTCTTAACCTGAATATTCTTAATTTAATTCATATAAGTGCTCTTGCCGAAGAATATGGTGTCATCCTTCTCCTTGAGAACCTGTTTGACAGGGATGGAGGGAATAAGGTGGGTGTGTTCCCGGGTGAAATTATCCATATAATTGAAATGGTAGGTTCGGAGTATTTAAAGATAAATCTGGATATCGGTCATGCGTTTATTGCCTCCAATGCT
>JAQUNZ010000008.1 GCA_028717345.1 Candidatus Methanoperedens sp. | reverse complement strand
GTTCAGGCTCCATTGTTTTCTATGATGTATGTTATCGTATATATATCATTAATGATGGACCCGGCGGGATTCGAACCCGCGGCCTTTGCGTTGCGAACGCAACGATCTACCCCTGATCTACAGGCCCTGAAAAAATAAAAAGTCGAGGATATAAAAATTTACATCCTGCCGAGTTCTTCAACAGATACGTTCTCGACGCCTTTTATCTTACTGAAAGCCTCTTCAACTTTCTCAGTTCCGCCTTCAAGGTCGCCAACTTTCACAACGACCATCAGGGCTTTCAAACCGAATGCCACTGGCTCCTCTGAGAAACCGTGCAGGCGCGCACCTTTTGGAACAACCTTTGTAAGCTCATCCTTGAGTTTTTTCAGGTCGACATCCATACCCGTGGGCATTATCCTTATCTTTGCTGCAACTTCACCCATTATCCTCACGGTCCTTCGAATCCGCAGTTAGCACATTTATATTTATTGCTCTGGTGCCTGCAGGTCATACATCTTCCAAGTTCTGTTCCGCATTGCGGGCATGGGAATCTCGCATATCCGCGATCAATAAGATTTATTCCACATGATACACATTTTTTTGCTTCAGCTTTTGGCATAATATTCTCCTGTTATTGTGCCTCCCATATAATCGATTGCTATTAAAATTTATCCCTTTATAAGTGTTCCTGGAAAATTCCCCTTAAAAGCATTGGATAACCTGCCCGGACAGTTACCGTTAAGTATTTCACAGTTCATTTTGTTTTTTATAAGAAATCGCGGCAGTTCACGGTCCACGCAGGTCTCTATTCCCAGAAGTTCTTGCGCCCTGAGCTCTTTTTTCAATTCTCCGTTGAGAAATATCCCATCCACATCTGTAAGTTTGATAAATCTCGCACTGAGTTTGTGCGCCACCCATGCAGCTATCGTATCTGAAGTTACATCCCATGTATGCGGCAGTTCATCCTTCTTTTTAAGAAGCGTATATGGCAGGAGGATATATGTCCCTTCATCTTCAATGCCGATATTATCTACTATCTTGGCTTCGCTTTCATCCGCGATAAAATAACCATACTGTTCCATCGCAAGTATCGCCATCCAGTGACTTGCTTCCTCTGAAGCGTTCACCTTTCGCACCGTGTCCGCGAACACCGAGCCCCCCGGAACTATCAAAATTGCTTCACCGCTTGCATCTGAATAATCAATGATCTCTCTTACAAGCTCCTTTGCCCGGTCTATAAGACTTCCACCAAGCTTTACCACTATCATGTCTTTTCACTTGAACGGCAGGGCTTAAATATGTAATGGGAGAATAAAACAGCCACCATGAGGACTATAGACTGGGAGCCAGAGAAAAATTTTATAGTGATGATAGACCAGACACTCCTGCCCCAGGAGTATAAAGTCATTGAGTGCAGCAATATTGACTGCCTGTGTGAAGCTATTATAAAGTTACGTGTCCGTGGTGCTCCTGCGTTAGGGGCTGCAGGCGGATTTGGCGTGGCACTTGCTGCCCACGCAAGCAAATCCTCAACTCTTGACGGGATCATAAAGGACATTGAAGCAGCAGGGAAAACGATTGCCAGTACCCGTCCTACTGCTGTTAATCTCTCATGGGGCGTGAAACGAGTTCTCAATGCTGTAGAGGATGCAAGGAACGTAAAAGAAGTAAGGCTTTTTGCTCTTGATGAGGCAAAAGCGATAGCAGATGAGGATGTGGAGACGAACATGGAACTTGGTGAGTACGGCGCGTCGCTGCTTGAGGACGGTGATACTGTGATGACTCATTGCAACGCAGGAAGGCTTGCCTGCGTTGACTGGGGTACTGCGCTCGGGGTCATCCGCTCTGCGAGGGCGCAGGGAAAGGACATAAAGGTCATCTCATGCGAGACCCGTCCTCTTAACCAGGGAAGCCGCATCACGACCTGGGAACTGATGCAGGATAAGATACCTGTAACTCTTATCACAGACAGCATGTCAGGTCATGTGATGCGAATGGGAATGGTGGACAAGGTCATTGTTGGTGCGGACAGGATAACGCAGGATGCGGTGTTCAACAAAATAGGGACTTATACTCATTCTGTGATCGCTAAGGAGCACGGGATACCCTTCTATGTGGCTGCGCCTGTATCGACATTTGATTTTGAGCGCATGGAGGATGAGATAGAGATTGAGCTTCGAAAACCTGAAGAGCTTAAGTTCTTCGGGAGCCACCAGATCGCACCGCTGGATGTTGAAGTGTACAATCCTGCTTTTGATGCTACTCCAATGGAGAACGTGAGCGCGATAATTACTGAGAACGGGGTTTTTTATCCGCCGTTCTTGCTTGAAGAAGTAAAGATCAGGGTTTAAGTAGTGTTATGTCAGAAAATAGATTTAAAATAGACAAGTTTTATGATGATTTGTCTGAAAGCTGGGATAATACAAGACCAAAATATACCCGGGAAATCTTCAGGAGAATAATTTCCCATCTGGACAAAAATAAGCAGTATTCTATTCTTGATTTTGGCTGCGGAACCGGGATATTATGCAGATTTATTTCTGAGAATTTTCCTGAATCAAGAATTGACGGTATTGATATTTCAAACCAGATGATTGAAAAAGGAAAAATCAATTGCCAAAACTGCAATTTTTACGTCGGTGATATTTCATCAACTAATCTCCCGTGCTATGATATTATAATTTCCAAAGATGTATTTAATCATATTGATGATATTTATAATACAATTTCAATACTTAACGGCTTGCTGAATACAAAAGGAAAGATCATTATTGCGAACAGAGAAAGAAACTCTAATATAAAGAATAAAATTATTAATGTTTTGGAAACACTGAATTATAAAATATCAACAGAATACTATTCGTTCAAGCCTGCAAAAGAAGAAATAGATTCTTTCCTGAAAACACTCTCAGGTTTTAAAGAAGAACATAAGAATGTCATAAGAAAAAAGTTAGAAAGTAAAGATAAATACTATATAATTTTTGCAGATAAAAAATGATGCGCGGCAAAAGGTAAATCGATCGATATAAGAGATGTCCTCATTGCAGCCATAACCTTGCAGAATGGAGCCAGTCTCCTTACCAGGAATAGAGAACATTTTGAACGTAGTCAGTTTTTAATATATGCTGATGCATGTAATAATATAGGTGGTATAAAATGAACCGATGGCACCGTGATTACGGACTCGATGCTCGCATGTTCATGACCATGTTCATGCTTGCAGCCGTGTATCTTCTCTTCCTGTACGCCCTGTGGATATTCGGGGGCGTTGACACATACACCCTGATATTTATTGCAGGAATAATGCTTTTTATCCAGTTCTTCTTTTCAGACAAACTTGCGTTATGGGGCGTCGGCGGGCGGATCGTCAGTGAGCAGGAAGCGCCGCAATTGCATCAGATGATATCAAAGCTATGCGTATCAGCCAATCTCCCCAAACCGAAGATCGCCATTGTTGAAAGCAGCGTTCCCAACGCTTTTGCCACAGGAAGAAGTGCGGCAAGCGCCGTAGTGGCTGTCACTACATCGCTGATGCAGCGTTTAACTCCTGCAGAGATCGAAGCAGTGCTGGCGCATGAGATGAGCCACGTGAAGAACCGCGACATGCTTGTCATAACGATAGCAAGCTTCCTTTCCACCGCAGCTTTTTTTATTGTGCGCAACATGCTTTTCTTCGGGATGGGCGGGCGCGACCGAAACAGGAGCGCAGGGGCTGCTTTACTGGTATGGCTTATCTCTCTTGTGGTATGGATACTGAGTTTTCTTCTTATCCGCGCCCTTTCAAGGTACAGGGAATTCGCTGCTGACAGGGGTTCTGCCATTCTTACAGGTAGTCCCAGGGATCTTATCACAGCCCTTATGAACATCAGCGGGACGATGAGACATGTGCCTTCGCGCGACCTGAAGGAAGTTGAAGGGATGAACGCCTTCTTTATCATTCCGGCTTTATCTTCGGATTCGATCATGAACCTCTTTTCAACTCATCCGCCCATCGAAGAGCGCATCCATGCGCTTGAGGAGATGGAACGCGGGATAGGGATCTGATTGTCGTTCAAGTGGTGATACTGTGGGCTGTATCTTGTTCTTTGACGGGGCGTGCAGGGGAAATCCTGGACCGATGGGTATAGGGGCGGTCTTGCTGGAAAACGGGAAGAAGATCAAAGAAATATCAAAACGCATCGGCAAAGGGACAAACAACATCGCTGAATGGAGCGCCCTGATAGAAGGTCTCAAGCTTGCAAAGGCTCACGGGTGCAGGGAGCTTGAAGTGCGGGGGGACAGCCAGCTTATCATAAGGCAGATAACAGGGCGGTACATGGTGAAAAGCCAGAATCTTATACCTCTTTATGAGGAAGCAAGAAAGCTGTGCAGGAATTTTGAAAAGATCAGTTTCAAATGGGTGCAAAGAGAAAAGAACGCCGATACTGATGCATTATCGAACAGGGCTCTGGATGTAAGAAGTTTAAGATAACTATAATATATTCTCAGTTAATTGGGCAAGCTATGTTCACGATAAAGGATCATCTTGAAGTAAGAAACGATCATCTCATGATCGGCGGCGCCGACACGACAGAACTCGCACAGAAGTATGGCACACCTTTGTACGTCACAAATGAATCGCGAGTCATCGAGAACTTCTCAGAATACACGAAAGCATTCCCGGATGCTGATATCTATTACGCAGCCAAAGCCAATGGAAGTTTCGCGATCCTGAGGATGCTTGCGCGGGAAGGGGCAGGCGCCGATGTTTTCAGCTATGGCGAACTTTATATGGCGCTTCTTGCAGGGATTCCGCGCGGGAAGATACTTTTCAATGGAAATTCAAAGACAGACTTTGAACTCAGGAAAGCAGTTGAGCTTGGAGTAAAGGTATCTGTGGATTCGAGAGATGAACTGCATACCCTGTCCGAAATAGCGGAAAAGGCAGGAAAAACGGCTGAGATCGCATTCCGCGTAAATCCTGATGTTTCACCCAAGACCCATCCCAAAATATCCACAGGGCTCAGTTCCTCAAAGTTCGGGATACCATCAAAAGAAGTTGTCGGCATATACCGGGAAGCTTCTCAGCTTCCGGGCATCAGTCCGTGCGGGATTCACTGCCACATAGGCTCCCAGATACTTGAGACCGCGCCCTTTGTGGAAGCCACACAGAAAATGATGGATCTCGTGGAAAAAGTCACAGGCGCAGGAATAGACCTGGAATTCGTTGATATGGGGTCAGGACTTGGCATCCCGTATAAGAAAGGAGAAGATACGCCAAAACCCCGCGACCTTGCAGATGCGATACTCCCGGTGTTCGATGAAAGGACAGAAGAGCTTGGCATATCCCCTAAACTCATCCTTGAGCCAGGACGCTATATCATAGCAGATACGACCATACTTCTCACAAAGGTCAATACAGTGAAAAAAGCGGCAAGGAATTTTGTGGGCGTGGATGCAGGTTTCAATCTTCTCATCCGCCCTGCGATGTATGAGTCATATCATTACGTCGTTGTGGCGAACAAGGTTGCATCAAAGCCTGAAGAAACTTACACCATCGTGGGACCGATCTGCGAAACAGGCGATATACTTGCGGAAGACAGGGAACTTCCCCGCGTTGAAAAGGGCGACATCATAGCCCTGCTTGATGCCGGAGCATACGGCTTTTCCATGAGCAGCCAGTACAACGGGAGACCTAGGTGCGCTGAGATACTTGTGAATGATGGGAACTCAGATGTCATAAGGAGCGCAGAGGACGTGGGTGACCTTATGGGGAAGCAGAAGCTTCCGGCACGATTGATGTGATCATATCCAGTCTGAAAAATAGATTCAGATCCGTAAAAATATAATAAAAGTGCTTCGATAGGAATAAATATTATAACTTACATGAATAACAATGATAATCAAAAAAGGAGGTGATAAACATGGTCGGACTGGAAAGCTCGATGGAAAATGCAGCGAATGCACAGAAGGTCAAGGTTGCAAAAGAAGACCCTGCAGAAAAACAGAGACAAAGAGATTTCTATGCAAAACTGAGAGCGCGCACCGCAGAACAACCAACCGGTGCTCAATATGATTGAATGGAAAATAACATTCACAATCGTATTGAAAAAGTAACAGGGATTGAGGACTGCTGGCAGGCGGGGCGGAAGCGGCGACGGTTACGGTGAATGCCAGCGGCGGGGCTATGTTTATGAGGATACAGGATGCGATTGGTGCCTCAAATAATAGCGATACGATAATAGTTGCCGCCGGGATTTATAACGAAAATGTGATTCTGAACGTATGCACAGTGATATATTTCCATCATGCTCCCTCGATCCTCATCCCCTCCCCCGGAACAAGCCCGCAGCACATCCCATAATAATTAACCTCAAACCCGTTCTCCCTGGCAAACCTCGCAATACCAACCGTCGGCGCCGCAATCCCGCTCACCCCGCATTTAATGGCGATCATCTCTATCTCTTCCCTGTCCTTCCCGCTTGAATGGGCGCAGCCCAGAACGACAGGGGTATCAGGGAACATCTCCACTGCTCTTGTTATCACCTTTTCAAAATCAGCTTGTCTTGGCTTGATATGAGCCATCGGCGTTCCAGCCACTGGCATAAGTCCTGTTATTATTACGGTGGCAGGTTTTACCTCCCGTATCATCGTAAGCGCGCGCAATTCCCCTCTCAATTCCCCGAAATGAAGCCCCACGCAGACATGAGGGAACACCATAAGCCCGGAATCCTCTATTGCTCGCAGGCTCTCCATATATTCCCTTTCAGAAACCGAAATGCCATAGACCTCTTTTGCAGTTCCCATATCCCCTATCACATCAAAACCTATCCCGTCAAGCCCCGACCCCCTTAGCGCGCAAGCTTCCTCAGGCGATATAAAACCAGTATGCGCGATAAGCAGCATCCCGGTTTTATCCTTGATAGTTCTGATGGCAGGAACAATATCACATATGGGCACCCGTCCGCGCTCATCGCAGCCGCCTGTCAGGAGGATGCCTTTGGCTCCTTTCTTGTGCAGGGAGAGGGCTTTTCTCACGAGTTCATCGCAGGTCGCGGCGTGGACAAGCGATTCAAGTAATTTCCCCCTGCAGTGCCGGCACATGAGAGAACACTCGTTTCCCGTAATGGAAATTGACGGGAAGTAATTTGATGTAATAAAAAAATTGATCTTCTTTTCCTGGGCAGGCATATCCAACCATATTACGCACTGGAAGATAAAAAATGCTATCTCATGCTCATGCAATTGCCACAGCTAAGTATAAAACATAATCCTGCCATCCAGATATTCCAATGCAAAACACACCAGAGCAAACAGATCCGGGATACAAATGGCGCGCCATGTTCGTAGTGTCAGTTGGTGTGTTCATGGCGACAATTGATGGAAGTATTGTAAATCTCGCTCTTCGCACGCTCACAATATACTTCAATACCGATATTGCTACCATCACATGGGTGATCATTTCATACCTGCTGACCATCACCGCGCTTCTGCTCACCCTTGGCAGGCTTTCAGACATGTACGGCAAAAAACCCGTCTTTACCGCAGGTCTTGCAATATTTACTATCGGCTCAGCCCTGTGCAGCTTCTCTGCATCCGTTACGCAGCTTATCGTCTTCAGGATGATCCAGGGGGTAGGCGCAGCCATGATAATGGCGAATGGTCCTGCTATCATAACAGGCGCATTTCCACACACAGAACGTGGCAGAGCGCTCGGTCTTATTGGCACCGTGGTCAGCATCGGCTCCATGGTGGGACCGGTGCTGGGCGGGTTCCTGATAGACTGGGCAGGCTGGCAGAGCATTTTTTATATCAATATCCCTGTAGGTATTTTTGGGGCTGCCTATGCCCTTAAAGGGCTCAGGAAAGATGATATTCATAAGGGACAGAAATTCGACATTTGGGGTGCAGCTTTCATGTTCATAAGTATTACATCGCTTATGCTGGGTATTACAGAGGGACAGGAGTTGGGCTGGGGTTCGTTCGTGATTATCGGTCTGTTCATTCTGTTCGCGGTATTTTTCCTGTTATTCTTACGGGTGGAAGCTTCGGCAAGCCAGCCCATGGTTGACCTTTCCCTGTTCAGGAATAGGACATATTTGTCATCCAATTTGAGCAGTTTTTTGAGTTTTGTGGCGATGTTCTCTGTGATTTTCCTTACGCCGTTCTATATGTTCGAGATACTGGGTTTCAATACAAAGGAAGTAGCTCTGGCACTTATATCCGTACCTATTGTTATGGCACTTGTATCACCGATATCGGGCTGGATATATGACCGGACTAATTCACATATTCCCGGAAGCCTGGGTATTGCTCTTACATCTGTGGCTCTATATCTGATGGGAAATCTCGGCAAAGGGTCTGGTTTCTGGGATATCGTCCTCCTGCTTTCGATGGTGGGTGTCGGCATGGCGATGTTCCAGTCCCCCAATAACACCATTATTATGAGTTCAGTACCTAAAAGCAGGTTGGGGATAGCTTCAGGTCTTCTTGCCATGGTCAGAAATCTTGGTATGGTGACCGGTACTGCGATATCAGGGGCTGTTTTCAACAGCATCCTCAATTCAAGCCAGGCAGCCGGGGCGACATATGAATCCGCATTCCTCGCTGGATTCCATTATGCTTTCCTTGTATCTGCCATATTCTGTACCGCCGGAGTTCTAACTTCGCTCGTTCGTGCACAAGATAAGAGTAGAACACCTGCATATAACATGCATTAATACATCTGAGATGAAGGTTAAATAATATTAGTTCCTTTATAGGACTTGCATGCTTAAAGAGGAAATCTGGATAGAAAAATACCGCCCGAAAAAGCTTGAGGCGATAGTGGGACAGGAAGAAGTAATAAAGCGCCTGAAATCCTATGTCCAGTCGCGAAACCTCCCGCATCTTCTTTTCTCAGGACCTCCTGGTGTAGGGAAAACAGCCGCTGCATTGTGTGTTGCCCGCGAACTTTTTGGCGAATCGTGGACGAACAACTTCACAGAACTTAATGCGAGCGATGAACGCGGAATCGACGTGGTGAGAAATAAAATAAAGAACTTCGCGCGGACGGCGCCGCTTGGTGAAGCAGAGTTCAAAATAATATTTCTTGATGAAGCAGATGCGCTAACATCAGATGCGCAGTCGGCTCTTCGAAGGACTATGGAAAAATACACAAGCTCCTGCCGTTTTATTCTCTCATGCAATTATTCTTCAAAAATTATCGAACCCATCCAGTCGCGTTGCGCGGTCTACAGGTTCAAACCTATTTCCAGCGCCGCAGTGGAAGAAAGGGTGAAACACATCGCAAAAGAGGAAGGCGTTACCCTTGCTGATGACGGTCTTGAAGCTATACGATATGTAGCAGCAGGCGACATGAGACGCGCTATAAACGCTCTTCAGGCTGCCGCAATGCTTGATAAGAAAGTAAATATGGACGCTATTTACAAGACCACTGCGACTGCAAAACCCGAAGAGATCACGGATTTGATAAACCTTGCTCTTGCCGGGGATTTCATGAAAGCAAAAGCGAAACTGGATTATCTTTTGATAGAGCAGGGGCTTTCAGGCGAAGACGTTATCGGGCAGATATACCGCGCCATGCTTGATATGACAATCTCCGACAGATTAAAGGTTGACCTCATAGACCGCATTGGAGAAGTCGATTTCAGGATGGCTGAAGGCGCAAACGAACGAATCCAGCTTGAGGCTCTCATCGCTCATTTCATACTGTGCGGAGCAAGTAAGAAATGACGCTTGAATCGACGCTGCTTGGCATATTCAGTTTTATCCCGAGCAAAGAACTTATTGTTGTTCTCATAGCTATGCTGCCTGTTGCAGAACTTCGCCTCTCGATCCCGATAGCAATAATGAAGGAACCATATGGATTTGGACTTGACCCGTTTACCGCCTTCTATCTCTCTGTCATCGGTAATATGATACCTGTCGTACCATTGTTGCTGTTCCTCGAACCGGTATCGAATTTTCTCAGGCGCTGGAAGATATTTGATATGTTTTTCACCTGGCTGTTTGAGCGCACCCATCGCAAACACAGCGCAAATTTTGAGAAATATGGGTCTATCGGGCTTGCGATCTTTGTAGGCATACCCCTGCCTGCAACAGGCGCCTGGACAGGTTGTGCTGCAGCTTTTATCTTCGGGTTCAAATTCAAGAACGCCTTTCTTGCAATATTGGCAGGAGTTATCATTGCTGGAATCATAATGACGACACTCACGGTTATGGGTATAAAAATATTTATATGAAAACGTTTATCCTTTAAGAACACCATATATAGTGTGAATTGAGAAACTATTTATCAGTGAGTGAAATCTTCCATGGGTAAAAGAACTCGTATTGTTAATGAACCTTCAGATATTGTCCCCCTACTTCGCGCGTTCGGTTCGGAAAATCATAAAAAAGTTTTTGATTGTTTGCAGAAAGACTGGAAAACTGAAGCTGAAATAGAGGCTGAAGCAGGATTTAAAGTGAATGAAAGCCTTGACCTGCTGAAAAAAAGCGGTCTGGTGGAAAGCAAATGGCGAATGCCTGAAGCGGGCAAAAAGCCTGAGAAAGAGTACCATTCCTCTTATTCAAGGGTACATCTTAATTTCCAGTGTTCTGTGGAGGATATAAGCGACCTGATAATGATCACTTTTAAGAGTGACAGCGAAATCAAAAATTATGTTGAAATTATCGAGAAAGAAGTAGTCGAGGGCAACCAGTCCATGAACGGACTCCAGCGCGTTGTGGATAAAAGCATTATGTTCATCCGCGGCGTGGCGCGGCGGTCGTCAATCCTTGCGGTGAAAGGGCAGAGGATCGAGCTTGCCGGGGAAATCGAATGAAAAACTTTACTTTATGATACTGCGGAGCAAGAAGGAAAGCACCAAATTCCAGATCCTTGTTGAAATCGCATCGCATCAGCCGGATGTCAGGCAGAAAGAGATCGCTGATAAGATAGGTATAACTCCACAGGCTGTTTCTGAATACATTAAGGAACTTGTCCTTGAGGGGTTATTGTTCTCAGACGGGCGCGTGCGCTACAGGGTTACCAAAAAAGGGGTGGAGTGGGTTCTTGAGCGGGCTCTTGAGCTTAAGAAGTATGCACGCTATGTGATGGAAGACATTGTGAGCCATGTCTCAGTGGCTACCGCTATCGCGAATGAAAATTTTAATAAAGGGCAGACCGTTTCACTTTACATGAATAATGGTCTACTGTATGCAGGCTCAGGCGGTGGCGATGTCACAGGCGTTACAATATCTGATGCAAAAAAAGGAGAAGATGCAGGAGTGACTGACCTTAAAGGGATGATCCATCTGTCAGAAGTCAAGATCACCATCTGCAAAGTGCCGCGGGTTGAAAGAGGAGGTTCAAGGAATGTGGACTTACAGATGCTGAAAAAACACTCCCTGGATAAGCCCTATATCGCAGCCATAGGTGTTGAGGCGTTGATCGCCCTTGGAAAAATCAATATTAAACCGGATATTCTTTTTGGCGCAAAAGAATCGGTTGTAGAAGCTGCATTTCATGGACTGTCCTCGCTTGTCGTCTCTGTGGACGAGGAGGTGCCTTCATTGCTAAACAAGCTTGAGGCGCAGGGGTTGAGCTATGAAGTTGTGGATTTGAGCAAATGAAAAGCTTTAGATCACGATACGATTTTCTTCAAATATCTCTCATACACCGCAGACTCCACAGTCTTTCCTGCCCAGAACTTCAATATCTCTCCCCTGCTGATTATAGCAGTTAGCGGCAGCTTCTTTTCCTGTGCATCTTCATGGAAGATTATATGATAAAGCGCTCCACCTTCTGGTTTATCCTCAAAAAGCTCAATGACCTCAATGCTATCACCGTATTTCATCGTTATCTCATCGATATTGGGCTGGTTACCTTCGCAGAGCTTGCATTTGTCCTCCCGTGACCTGTCGCGCCTGATCGAAAGAAGTATGGGACGTTCTGCTTCACTTATTTTGCTTATTAGCCCGTCCACGTTCTCGTATTTATCCAGAATGTACTGCTCAATAAAATCCTTATGATCTGAAATGACCTGCTCTGGAGTGAGTGAGTTCTTTGCGGCAAGTGCCTCTATTAATTTTGTCCTGAATTTTTCCTTATGGTTTTGCAGGAGAAGCTTGATGTCCATTTTATCAAATGAAATAACCACCGGGATATAATAACATTTCTACTATCTTTCCGCTATGTACTGAAAATATTCCAGATCGCCCGCGCCAGAGCCATTAGAATTGCAAGATCCAGCAAAATCCCTTGCAATATCGGGGGCTGTAAAAAGCACAGGTACCAAAGGATCAAGACCGTCGCCAGAGCAATGATGAGAGGAAATTTCCATTTTTTTTGAACTAGAACCAGGATAATTGCTATTACTAACCCAAAAAATGCTGCCATCCACAATAAAACCTGAAAGATATCATCAGTCTGTGATTGGAGCTTTCCTTCTGCCCTCTCCTTGATACCAATCATCATCTTCCTTTCCAATATGAATTGACCCGAATCAACAACCGAGCCATATAACAACCTTATGAACGGGTCTTGACTTTCTATCCTCTGCCCTCTGACTACCAGTCTGGTGGTTTTTCCATCAACCGGAACAAGGATGAATGACCAGGTTCCATTCCCATGGATTGCAGAGCTTACTCTGGTCTGTGATGCACCCGGTGTAATGAGAACAAGAGATTTTTCTGGCACGACTTCACCGACAATATTGGATGAATTAGCCCATACCCCTTCTTTAGGACCCATCCTGACCCTGTTCCCGACCTCCAGATGTTGCCACTCAGGAACAATCCGATCTGCGTTATGTGTGTCAGAACCCAATATATTCTCTAATAATTCATAACTATAGAACCCGCCACGGTCCTGACCGATCTGCACAAGCCATGACCATACTCCTGATTGGGAGGCATTAATGGTTATGGCGCGGGTATACACAACAGATGATCCAGGTACTAAGTCATCGCCAGGCAATGTTGCCCGTATTTCTTCATCCGTAGCGCCCCATTTCTGAAACCAGGGCTGGATATAGAACGAGAATACAAGTGCCACAATAACGAAAACTGCAATAATGCTCAGAATTTTAAGAGTTGATGAATTCCCAGACATAGTATCAACCTCAATAAACTACACTATTTTCTCATGACCCTCTAATATTCACCAAATCTATGTCTGACTACCTAAGGTTTAAAACTTTCGATGCTCTTATCTACATTCCAACTATAACAGACACCAGATGGACGAACTCTCCCCCATAATAGAAAAAGTACAGGCAGGAGAACATCTTGATTTCGAAGACGGCATGATACTCATGTCCTCAAGAAACCTTTCTCTCATAGGAAGCCTTGCTGACCACGTCCGAAAGACCACGGTTGGCGACAGGGTGATGTTCGTGACAAACTGCCACATAAACTACACCAACGTCTGCATCTCGAAATGTAAATTCTGCGCTTATTTCAGGGAAGAGGGACAAAAGGGAGGATTTACCCTTACAATTGATGAAATTATGGAAAAAGCAGAAAATGCCTCAAAAATGGGCGCTACAGAGCTGCATATCGTGGGTTCCCTGAATCCAAAACTGCCTTTTGAATATTACGAGGAACTGCTGCTAAGGCTTCATGAAAAATATCCCGCGATTTCTCTGAAGGCATTTACGGCAGTCGAGATCGCACATCTTGCAGATACTACTGGAATGAGCGCCAAAGAGGTGCTCATGCGTCTTAAGAGAGCGGGTCTCACTGGTCTTCCGGGAGGCGGCGGTGAGATATTTAATGAAGTGACACGGAAAAAGGTCTGCCCTGATAAGATTAGTGGAGATCGGTGGCTTGAGGTCATGGAGACAGCACACGGTCTTGGTATAAAAAGCAACGCTACCATGCTATACGGTCATATCGAGACTGACCTGGACATTGTTGACCATATTCTGCGCATACGAAAAACTCAGGAAAAGACGCATGGCTTCCAGGCGTTCATCCCGCTCAAGTTCCATCCTGATAACACAGAGCTTCAAAAGAACGGTCTTGTAAAGTTTGGTCCTACAGGATATGATGACCTTAAAATTATAGCAATATCGCGCCTTCTGTTAAACGGGTATGTCAATAACATCAAGACCTACTGGGTCATGGCTGGAGAAAAGATGGCGCAAATAGCGCTCCACTTTGGCGCCAACGACATAGACGGCACCGTAATGGAAGAGCGCATCACCCACGCTGCTGGGGGAGCAACACCCGAATTCATGCCAAAGGAAAGGCTTATCCACCTGATAAGGAATGCAGGCAGGATGCCGGTGGAAAGGACAACGAATTATGAAGTGATTAGGGAGTATTGATAATCAACCCTTCATCATCTCAGCTTTCAACTTCTCCACAAGCTCTTTTTTGATGGTTGAATTGCGGTCTCCGCCGCAAACGCAGCCCCTCACACCTATTATATCAGGTGAAATGCGCTTCAGGGCAGGGATATTTTCAAATTTTATCGTGCCTGCGATAGCGGTTTGAAGTCCCAGGCTTCTTGCCCTGGACACAAACCCGGTGAGATCATCTTCGGTTTGAAAATCAAACGTGGAGCGCCCGTCTTTGATGCCTGTGTCCATCATGACCACATCCACGCCAGCCTTCCTGCCTATGGCAGGAAGTTCATATAGAGGCAGGGAACCGATCCTGCGGTAATCGGAATAGCCTGAAGCCACTACTTTTTTGTTCTTATCGTAATCTTTCACTGAACGAACGATATTGACAAGCATTTCAAGAGCCTGCTCTTTAGTCTTGATATCATACAATCCGACCTTTATGTATTCAGCCCCTGCGACAGCCGCGCCCAGAGCAGCCAGCGACGCAGTTCCGGGTTTGTAATTAAAATCGCCGATAGTGGCACTCACAGGAACAGAGCCAGCCGCTTTTTTTACAGCCTGTATCATCCAGGGAAAATTCGCGCCCAGTGAACCTTCTTTCGGGTTCTTCACATCAATGATGTCAGCACCCCCGAGTTTGCAGATGTTCGCTTCTTCTACGTTTATAGGACTTACTAATAACTTCATAAACATTAAATCTGATAGATGCACTAATACATTTATGTTTCGAATTATTTTCGTGCTGGACATACTTAATGGTACTGCGGTGCATGCCATAAGGGGCGAAAGGTCAAAGTACCAGCCTGTAGCAGGCAGTAAAGTATGCAATTCATCCGCTCCGCTTGATATGATATTTACGCTCGCTCCGCGCGAGGTCTATATTGCTGACCTTGACAGATTGCAGCATCAGGGAGATAATTTTGAACTTATCAAAGAAATTTCGGGGAAAACGAGAACAATGGCAGATATTGGCGTAGAGAACATGAACGATGTTGAAAAATGTGCAAAAATAGCTGACACTATCATCCTTGGCACAGAAACAGCCTCATTTGACCTGATCGAAAAAGCAGCTGTTCGGTTTCCTGGGAGGATCAATGTAAGCATCGACATGAAGAACCGGAAGGTGCTTACGAAAGACAGGAATATGGAGGTGGAACCGGTGGAACTTGTGAAACGATTAAATGATCATGAGATCAGGGATATTATCGTCCTTGAGCTTACCAGGGTCGGGACAGGCGCAGGAATTGATGAGGGTTTTTTGACAGACATCGCCGCAGTATCATCTCATAATGTGCTTGTGGGCGGGGGGATAAAGGACATGGACGATATCGAAGCCCTGAAACGTATTGGCATAAGCGGCGCACTTGTTGCGACCGCTGTGCATAGCGGGAAGATACCTGCTGACCTCATCAGAACGAATTGATAAAACCGCCTCTATATCACTTCGCCCGCATAGCTTCCAGTTTCTTTTGCATGAGTTTCTTAAGCTCATCTATCTTTCCTTTCCTGGCGCTCACAGGCACTATCATGTCAAGCCACTGCCTCCAGGGCGGCATCATTCCCAGCCTTTGCGCGATGCCGTCAAGTATCTCGTCCACATTATCAACCTTATCGATCTTGTTGGCTGCTACGATCACTTCTATGTCAATCTCGTGAAGGAACTCAAAAAGCTCAACTTCTACAGGTATCTCGTTCCTGCCATTCCACCTGTCCACGATCTGGGCAAACGAGCCAGCATTCACCACCATTACAGCAAACACGATATTTCCGGCATTGTTCTCAATATAGCGGACTATATTGTTCTTGATGGCATCAATGCTTTCTTCAGTTGCGCCGCTCATGAATCCGAACCCCGGCATATCTGTTATCTGGATGTCCTGGTAGGGTATTTGTAGCGGTTTGCGGGTCACGCCCGGACGCCTGCCAGTACGGAGTTTCTTTCCAGTAAGCGTACTTATGAGGGTGGACTTGCCAACATTGGAGCGCCCCACAAAGATTATCTCTTTCATAATGCGATATATCAACAGGATGTTATAAGAATGCTTTTATATCACCGATCATTATCTTCTCCCCTCTATGGGTATCAAAAAGAATGCAATAATGCAGTTCGGAAAACAGGCTGAAGCATACGCAAAAGGGAACATATTCGTGGATGTAGTCCATCTTTCTGAAGTAGTGAAAAGAAGCGGCGTGAGACATGATCACAGGGTGCTTGACATAGCCACTGGAGCGGGTTTCCTTGCACTTGAATTCGCAAAAAAAGCAGATACAGTGATAGGTTGCGACCTGACGCGCAATATGCTTCTCAAAGCCTGTGAAAAGGAAAAAAATTCCGGGCTGAAAAATACCGGGTTTCTTCTTTCAGATGTTGAGACACTCCCGTTCCCTGATAAAAGTTTCGACATAGTCTCATGCAGGTTCGCTTTCCATCATTTCCCTGACCCGCAAAAAGCCCTGCTTGAAATGAAAAGAGTATGCAGGGACAGGCTCGTTCTTGTGGACGGCGTTTCCTCAGAGGATATAGGTAAGAGCTTTTTCCATAACAATATCGAGAATATGCGTGACCCGTCGCATGTCAGGATATATGCGCTCAGTGAAATAGAAGAAATGTTCAATGAAGCAGGAGCAGATATTACTGATATTACGCACTGGGAGATACCTCAGGATTTCGAGGAATGGATGAAGCGCGCAGGAACACAGGAGAAGCAGAAGAAGATCATTGAGCAGTTGATGTTACAAAGTCTGGATGATGACCGGACGGGCTTGCAGGTAAAACTCGAAGACGATAGGCTTGGTTTTACATATGATACTGTGATCCTGATAGCGCAAGTTCGCGCATAGCCTATTTAAAAAAAAATAAAAGCTGCAAATCAAGAACAGGGATTTGCAGCCAGCAGGTTTTACCCGGTATTGTACTCGGGGAGACAATATGCACATCCGTCATAACCGGCAGCAAGCGCCTCCTCCAGTTCACAGTAATAAACCCTGTTCCTGAAAGCTATCCTGTGCGCCCATTCGCATTCCCGTTTATGCAGTTCCATGCTTTCAGGATTCCTGTTCGCCACATAGGGCGCATAGCTTCCCATATTGGATGTTCCAATATTGGCTGTTATCAACGCCTCAGCTTCATTTATTTCAAGACTTTCCACTGTGGCATCAACAGTCACACTGGTATCAGGGATCTGCTGGGATATAATTGCTGGGAACAGCACTATTGGCGGCATGTTAACAACTATCTGGTCAACCAGCCAGTCAACAACATAATCCAGGATCACCTCAGGCAATTCCCATGGCAACGGAATCGTAATATCAAGATCCGTGATATCCACCATCAATTGATGGTCTTCATTTATTGAGACTGTCCCTTCAGCATTCTCAATATCAATCGTGATCCCATTGAGGCGCACGTCAAATACTGTGACAGTGTTAGTGGTTTCGTCAACATCAACCGCACCCCATAGGATTGAAGTGGTGGTCGTGTACTTTATATATACCTTCAGCCAGACATCCGCCGAGACACTGCCTGAAAGCTGAACCGTATTTCCGGGCTTAAGATCAAAATCGAATTTCGAAAACCTGATGTTAGCTCCGTATTCTGCCCATACCCTGTCAATATCGATATCCACATCCACAAGGCCAAGGGTTGCAACAGCTACAACCCAGTCCACGATTTCGTCCATAAAATCAACGATGCTTGGCATATCGAAATCATGTGTTTCTGTCTTGGTCACTGACTTCGGATGTGTGGTTCGAGCCCACCAGAAATCATAAACCCTGTGCATACCGTTCTCGTTCACACCTAATCCAATATGATTGCCGCCCGTGAAATCCGTGATCGCATTGACATTGCCGCCGTTGTAACCCAGCAGGTTAACAGCAGCAGCCATGACTGACGAATTTAATACCTTCACATTCCCCAAACCGATGCTGAGTTTATTCTCATCTCCTGGCGGCATGTAAGGCAGGTCAAGGGCGAACAGTACCGGGCTCAGTTCGATTGATGTGATCTCATCTGTGAGGTATTCCTTCATTGCAATGCCCAGTATCTCATTGAGTTTGTCCAGGACATTCGCAGGCAGGTTGTATGTATCGTTCAGTTCAACATCTTCGATAACTGCCTCAACGAATTCTATCCTGAACATACGCGTAACCTGGTCAAACGTGGGTTTTACTGCGACCCTGAATTCAGCCTCAAGTTCGAATTCGATGCCGCCCAGCACCGTGAACTTTGCCTGACCTCTTACATCCATCATCATGCTGAGATCTGCAGTAAAATCAATAGTGGGTGCCTTTGCAAGTGAGACTTCATACCCTATATCCATGAACTCCTGCAGACTCTCCGGAACATTCTCGATAGGTAGTGTATATGTGCCGCTGAATGTGGGGAACTTCCCAATGCAAAAGCCGATTTTCATGAATTTATTGATCAGGATTTCATTGATCTGAGCCATCACATCATAGCCTGCTGTCGTCATTTTTTCACCTCAGGCGTGATGCTCCTCTTCCCTGTAGCAGGGTCGATCTTCACCTTTAATTTCAGTGGTTTACCTTTTCTGACCATTGAATACAGGGGTTTCTTATCCTTTGGTTGTCTGTCCATGAACTTCCTGACATCCTGCCTGATCATTGACTGCCACTGCTGATGTATTTCCTGCTTGAACGCATCATCAATGACTATCCCTTCAGCCTCAATAGTACCCCTGAGGTCTTCTTCTAATTTCATTTTCAAGTCCGGTCTCCGCTCCAATGATGACTTTAATTCTTTTAACGAATCCACACTGAAACGATCCAGACGATCCTTATTTAATTTGGCATTATACTTCACCTAAAATACCTCCTATAGATATGGGAGTTTAAAAACCCCCTTTAGATGTTGTTTTTAATGTTTGATAAATATTTCGGTCAGCAAAAAAAAAATATCTTTTCCCAAAAAAAAGCTAAAAATATCAATCTATCTCGGAAATCCCTGCAATGATCTCTTCCAGTTCCAGTTTCCTCTTCTTGCTGGAGGACTCAACCTTTCCGTCAGCCTCTATCACCGATATCGTGATGTCAAACCTTTCCGCAGCCGAAACATCTGCTGTTGACATTATCGTTGTTGGCTCCCACGATGGTGGTATCCAGGGATTTGCCAGCACCTCTATCTCCTGAAGCGTGGGTGTATATGAGTGGATGACTTCAAGCTTCCCCTCTTTCGTATGTTTATATGCACGATACAGTGACCTGTTCTGCCTGAAACCCACATATATCTCAAGCAGCGTGACCCCGATGAGGGAATTTGTGCTTTTTCCGACAACAAGGTCGCTTATCACCGTTTCTTTATTGTCGTTATGAAGTACGAGAAAACCGCTCTCCTTGTTCTCATTGGCAGATATCTCCATCATTTTCATAATGCAGTCAGGCACTGTCATATCTTTTGTGGGGATTATCCGGTCAAAATCCTTTATCGTCCTTGACATCTGGTCTTCATCATAATCCGCCACCCCATCGCGATTAATCACATCTGTGACTTTTGCTCCCTGGATGCCCCAGAGATTAGATTCTATCCCAAACTTTTTCTCCTTTTCAAGAAGAGTTGATAACCGTTCTTTTGCATCAAGATGCCGCAATAGCCTTCTTTTCACAAGTACATCATCACTTGAGATAAGTTCTAGGGCTTCAGGAACCACTCCCATTTTTTTTGTTACCATGGATAACTGCCTGATAAGTTCAGGCTCTCCGAGTTCCATGACATCGAAGATATTCTCAACAAGCATTTTGACCTGGTCATAGACATAAACATCAACATATACGGGTTCATCTTCATCAAAGATCGGAAGCTTTCGTTTTTCATAAAGCTCCTTTTTCATTTTCTCGACGAGATCTTTCCTTATAAGCACTACTGGTTGTGCTGAACGCGCTCTCCCCTCAAAATAAGCGCCCACATTTTCAGAAAGCAATTGAATGGCAAGTGTGGTTTTTCCCACCCCCTGAGGTCCTATCAATATTAATATTGGATGTTCTTCCAGTTCTTTTGAGAGTATCCTGACGCTTTCCTCTTTTGTATGAGCAGAAGTATCAAGAAATTCCATTTAAAATCCCTGGAAAAAAAAGAAGTGGGGGTTGCCCACTTAATCCATGCCTTCCATTCCGCCCATGCCACCCATTCCGCCTGGCGGCATTCCTCCGGGTGGGGCTGATGACTTGCTGGACAGCACATCATCAATGCGCAGTATCATTGTGGCTGCTTCTGTTGCTGAATCGATCGCCTGTGTCTTAACACGGAGCGGTTCGACAACGCCTTCCTTCATCATGTCCACGACCTTGCCTGAGAACACGTTAAGACCGGCTGTCTTGTGACCCTTCTCATGCTGGCTTCGCATATCTGCGATCATGTTGATGGGGTCAAGACCCGCATTCTCTGCAAGTGATCTTGGGATCACTTCAAGCGCTTCTGCGAACTTTGTGACTGCAAGCTGTTCCCTGCCTGACAGGGTGGATGCGTACTCGCGAAGGCGCAGCGAAAGCTCGATCTCTGGTGAGCCGCCGCCTGCTACGAGCTTTTCATCCTCGATAGCAACGCCAACTACACGCAGCGCATCATGCAACGCGCGCTCAGCTTCATCCACGACATGCTCTGTTCCACCGTGAAGGATAATTGAGACTGACTTGGGATTGTGGCATTCCATGACAAAGGTCATTTCCTCGTCACCGATCTTCTTCTCTTCCACAAGACCTGCTTTGCCAAGGTCTGAAGCTTCGATCTCTTTCAGGCTTGTGAGTATCTTTGCGCCTGTTGCGCGCGAGAGTTTCTCCATATCGCTCTTCTTGACGCGCCTTGCTGCATAGATACCGGCTTTTGCAAGATAATGCTGTGCGATATCATCTATTCCTTTCTGCACGAACACTACATTTGCGCCGCTGGCTATGACTTTGCTTACCATATCATGAAGCATCTGCTCTTCCTGGTCAAGGAATGACTGGAGCTGGTCAGGGGACTTGATCTGGATCTCTGCATCAACCTCAGTCTTTTTGATCTCAAGGGCTTCGTTGAGAAGGAGTATTTTTGCCTTGGTGATTTTCTTTGGCATATTGGTGTGCACTCTTTCTTTATCAATGACCATGCCTTTGATAAGTTCGGATGCTTCAATACTGCTGCCCACTTTCTTTTCTACTTTGATATCATCAACATCTACTGTTCGCTTTCCGTTCTCGGTATTAACCACTGAAAGCACTGCGTCAACCGTCAGGTTCGTGAAGATATCCTTGTGTGCTTCAGCTCCCTTTCCGGTTATTGCGGTTGCTGCTATTTTCAAAAGCAGTTCCCTGTTATCAGCGCTAACCTTGACTGCAAGGGTCTTCAGGATCTCTTTGGCTTTTGCAGCCGCAAGTCTGTACCCGTTAGCGATCACTGTTGGGTGAACATTCTGTTCAAGTAGTTCCTCTGCGTTCTTTAAGAATTCTCCTGCAAGCACTGCTGCCGTGGTAGTGCCATCCCCGACCTCATCATCCTGGGTCTTTGCGACTTCTACGATCATCTTGGCTGCCGGGTGTTCGATATCCATCTCTTTCAGGATGGTTGCGCCGTCGTTAGTGATCACAATGTCGCCGAGCGAATCCACAAGCATTTTATCCATGCCTTTTGGTCCGAGGGTTGTTCTTACTGCCGCAGCTACTGCTTTGGCTGCCATGATATTGTTGTTCTGGGCTTCTCTTCCTTTTGTTCTCTGACTGCCTTCTCTTAGAATAAAGATTGGCTGTCCTCCTAATTGTCCTGCCATAAATAACCTCCGTTAAAATTTTATCTTGATTTACAATTGTATGTACAAATTAAGCTTGTACCGGGCGTTACCAATGTTTGTGGTTCTATATAAGATTTGCTCTAAGGCATATTTATATTTTTGAAACAAAAAAATTAATGCGCCAGAGTCATAGTCCCTTCAGTGTATCCTTCTTTGCGCACAGCCACATTTATCGTTCCGGTGCCAGATGCTGTAAGTTGCAGTGTCACCTGACCTGCTGTATTCGTCATACCATCTGTTGTGATGCCGCCGCCATACACGCTAACAGTCGCGCCGCTTACAGGATTATTGCTGCTTTTTACTGTAAAAGTTACAAAAGTCGCAACACCGTTCGTGACATTGGAAGGAGACGCGCTCACGCTCAGGGTCTGCTGACCGATTGCAGTGAACGTAGTGCTGCCGGCAGTGAAGCCTGTCCTTGATGCTGTCGCAGTTATTGTGCCAGTTCCTGCTGAATTTACCTGTATTATTGCAATGCCGTTCTGGTTCGTAACTCCATTCCCGCTCGCTGCTCCAGTTAGCGTTACCGTGGATTCGCTGATGAAGCTATTGCCGCTTTTCACGGTAAATGTCACGAAGGTTGGAGTTGCTGCTGTTATTGATGAGGGGGATGAAGAAACTGACAGCGATTGAGTGCCTGTAGAGGTTATCGTGCTTGACCCGCTCACAAATCCAGTCTTGCTTACAGACACCGTAATGGTGCCCGTTGTGTGCGGAGTAACCAAAATGATCGTCTTTCCATCCGGGTTTGTGATACCGTCTCCGGTTGCGGCGCCGCTTATGCTGATTCCTGCATCAGCAACCGGGGAACCTCCGGCAGTTACTGTAAATGTTACATAGACCGGCACATTGACAATGAGCGTATTGTGGCTTGATGACACTGCCAGTACCTGCTGACCTGTCGATGTAAGGACTGCAGAACCATCAGCATGTTGTTCTTTTTTCACGATTACTGCGATCTTTCCAGTGCCGGGAGGGTTTAGCTGTTTAATTATCTGTCCGCTTGCATCCGTAATTCCTTCAAACGATATCCCTGCCCCGGAAATATTCATTGCTGCTCCAGCCACAGGTTTACCCATGCTCATTACGTTAAATGTTACAAAAGTATCTGTCCCGGATGTTATTGAGGACGGTGAAGCGCTAACATCAAGCCCTGAAATAGATGTAATAATAGATGTGCCGTTCTTATAACCGGGTCTTGACGCCATAACATTGATGCTCCCGTTGGTCGTCGCCTTCACTGCGAGTTCAAGCATTCCATTTACATCTGTTGTTCCGTTTCCAACTGCTGCGCCCGATAATGTAATGTTTACATTTTTCAGCGCAGTCCCGTCGCTTATTGTTATGAATTTAACATTTGTGATCTTGCCTGCACTGACATCGTCAGGTATGCTTATTACGTTCATCTGTGGAGTTGATTGTAATAATGCTGCTAACATTCCGTTAAAAAAAACTCCTGCTATAAGTCCGCCGACCAGTGCAATTGCGATATAAACTTTTGTGTTCCTGTCGTCATCGTATCCTCGCATATGATCCATCCTCCGATAATTTTACAATGATATTGTTGCACCAAGATATAAAGATTCCCAGACAGAATTTGCTCCCTGGTGATTAGTGATAATATAACGATTAAACATTTTATTCGTATATGTACGAACCAATATCTTTAATATCTCTGAGAACAATTATTTCGATATTGAAAAATAGTAACATTATTAATAATGATGCTCTGCCACGTTAAAATCGAAATCTTTAAAGCTAATCATTCCATGTAAAACTAAAAAACGTTACACCAAGGAAAGCTGGTGGGTACATACGAGTAACGTACAATCCTGTTATCAGTGCGGTAAATGCACATCCATATGCCCCATGCGCCGAGTATCAAAGACATCTCCGCGAAGTTCGATCTATAATTCCAATGTTTATGGGCTTGATACAACAGGCATCTGGACCTGCCTGACTTGCGGCATTTGCCCGATCGAGTGCCCTCAACAGGTCGATTTCTTAAATTTCATAAAAGAAGAACGTGCTGGAAAAGAGCCACTTGAGGTCGCTCATCTTGGTGTTTTTACAGAATTCAATGAATTGAGTTCAAAACTTAATGGAACAAAACCTGAAAAATCTGATTTAAAAATCGGCTATTTTCCTGGTTGTGTAGACCAGCTTGGTTTATTCCTGCATGATGTAAAAACTGATTTCGGAGAGATAACGACATCATCCCTTAAATTGCTTGATAAGCTTGGTATCAAGCCACATATCTTGAACATGAAATGCTGCGGTCACGATGTCCTCTGGCAGGGAAAAAAAGATGTTTTTGAAAAGCTCAAGGATCACAATAAAAAATACATAAAAGAGAGCGGCATCGACACACTTGTAACAAGCTGCGGCGAATGCTACCGTACATTTTCCAAGGATTATGACCTTGGTATCAAGGTCATTCATACAAGCGAACTTCTTGATAAACTCGGATTAAAGATTAATGCTGAAGTAACTTACCATGACCCATGCAGGCTCGGGCGGCACATGGGAATGTATGATGCACCAAGAAAAGCACTTTCTGCGAATGGTGTAAGAATTAAGGAGATGGAACATTCAAAAGAAAATGCCCTTTGCTGCGGCGTTAGCAGTTTCATGAACTGCAACGAGCAGACAAAAGCACTTCGCATTGCGCGGATGGATGAAGCGGCTGCTACTGGCGCAAAGACACTTATCACCACATGCTCAAAATGCCTTGCGCATTTTAACTGCCTGAAGACGGAGAAAGATGCCACAAAGAAATACGATCTTGATGTGGTTGACCTTACAGTATTCCTTGCAAGACAACTGGATGGAAGGAAATGATAAAATCAAGCGAGCTTGACCCCAATTTCAAATACGAGATAGCGAATGAACCAGGCGGTGAGAATATCAAACGATGTTTTAACTGCACAGGATGCACCGTGGGCTGCCCGGTCACAGAGATAGATACGGGTTACAATCCGCGCAAGATCCTCCGGAAAGCGCTGCTGGGTATGCGTAACGAAGTTCTCACAGACGATTCGCTATGGCTGTGCGCTTCGTGTTATCTATGCTACGAACGCTGCCCGCAGGATGTTAAGATCACAGAAGTCATGGGTGCAATACGGGCGATCGCCCAGCGCGATGCAAAAGCAGGAAAAATAAAGATCACCAATCCAAAACACAAATTCGACAGCCTCTTCATAAATTCCGTCAAATCAAATGGCAAATGGTATGAAGCCGGCGTCAGTGGTATGTTCATGTTCATGACAAAAGGTCTTGGCGGTGTCATCGGATATGCACCGATGGGACTTGAATTATTTAAAAAGGGAAAACTCAGCATATTGCCGCACAGGATAAAGGGCACTAAAGAGATCCAGAATATCTTCAAGGAGATAGAAAAATGAAGCTCGCGTATTATCCTGGATGCACTCTCCATGGCACAGCGCGTGAGTACGATGCATCCACAAAAGCTGTGAGCAAAGTAGCAGGCATCGAACTTGTGGAGATCCCTGACTGGAACTGCTGCGGCGCGCTTGAAGCAATATTTGATAAGGAGCTTTCCATGGGATTATCTGCCCGCAACAACATGCAGGCACAAAAAATCGGGCTTGACCTTGTGATACCGTGCAGCATCTGCTCGCATAATCTTGGAAGGGCAGATACAGCCATGAGGACTGACGAATCTTTCAGGGTAAAGATCGAAAAAGCGCTTGGGAACAAATACAAACAGAATGGTTTTAAAATTAAGCATCTTCTTGACGTTATGGTGAACGACGTTGGCGTTGAAGCGCTTGCGCAAAAATTCAAGAAAACTTTGAAGGGCATCAAAGCAGTCCCATACTATGGCTGTCTTCTTGTCCGACCTTCAGAAATATCAAAATTCGATAATCCTGAAAACCCGACCTCGCTTGATAACCTTATAAAAGCCACTGGAGCCGAATGTCTTCCATATATGCAGAAGACAAAATGCTGCGGCGGGAATCTCCTCATGAGCAATCAGGACTATTCATTCAAACTCACCCGGAAATTATTCGATGAAGCAAAAGCAAGAGGTGCGAACTGCATCGTTGTGGCATGCCCCATGTGTCACATGCTTCTTGACGGACAGCAGACCATGATCGAGAAAGCGCATAATACAAAGATCGATATACCAATATTATATTTCACCCAGCTTATCGGTCTTGCGATGGGACTGGATGAGAAAGAACTTGAGCTTGATAAGAACATGGTCTCACCCGCAAAGCTCATTGAATCCATTGGAAAGGAAGAAAAGAAAGTTGAGATCAAAGTAGAACCAAAGGTTGAGAAAGAAGCGGAGGCAGCGCAATGAAAGGCTCGGTAGCAGTCGTGGGGGGCGGGATAGCAGGAATACAGGCTGCGCTTGATCTTGCTGACAGCGGATATAAGACATATCTCATAGAATCAAAACCAAGCATAGGAGGGGTGATGTCGCAGCTTGACAAGACATTCCCGACAAATGACTGCGCCATGTGCATCCTATCGCCAAAACTTGTGGAAACAGCAAGGCATCCCAATATTGAATTGCTTGGATATAGTGATGTCAAATCAATATCAGGAAAAGCCGGTGATTTCAACGTCAAAGTTGTAAGGAAAGCGCGCTACGTTGATGAGACAAAATGCACAGGCTGCGGCACATGCACAGAGAAATGTCCCTCTAAAGTGTCAGATGAATATAATGCAGGCATGAGCAAGCGTAAATCAATTTACATTCCTTTTGCACAGGCGATACCGCGTGTGGCTACAATAGATGCTACCCACTGCCTGTTCCTTACAAAAGGCAAATGCGGCGTGTGCAAAAAAGTCTGCGGACCAAAAGCCGTGGATTATGAGCAGAAGGATAAAGAGATAGAGCTGAATGTGGGTTCAGTCGTGATCGCTACTGGTTTTAAACCATTTGACCCATCGATCCTTAAGAATTACAGGTTCGATCATCCGGATGTTATTACATCGCTCCAGTTCGAGCGCCTCCTGAGCGCAAGCGGTCCGACACAGGGGCATGTTACAAAGCAGTCAGACGGCAAAGTCCCGAAGAACGTTGCTTTCATCCAGTGTGTGGGCTCGCGAAATCCGCGCATCAACAGGAAACACTGCTCATCAGTATGCTGCATGTATGCGACAAAAGAATCCATCATTGCAAAGGAGCATGACTCTGAGCTTGATATTACAATCTTCCAGATAGATGTCAGGGCTTATGGAAAGAATTTTGAGGAATTCTACAACCGTGCACAGAAAGAGTACGGTATAAAATATATCAATTCCCGCCCGCCTGAAGTTATTGTTAATCCTGATAATTCACTTTCCCTGAAATTTGAAGATTTCAACACTGGTGACCTTGTGGCAAAGAATTTTGATCTGGTCGTCCTTTCGATAGGTCTTGATCCTGCTGATTCAACACAAGCTCTTGCCCGGTCGTCTGGCATCGCGCTTGATGATTTCGGGAATATCGCAACAACTATTGAAAACCCGGTCGAGACAAGCGTTGCAGGAATATATGTCTGCGGCGTGGCGCAGGGACCAAAGGATATCCCGGACACAGTCGCACAGGCAAGTGCAGCAGCATCAAAAGCAGCGGCGCTCCTGTCTGGTGAGCGCGGAACTCTTATCAAAGAGCGTGCATTCCCGGATGAAAAGCCGCTGTCTCCAGAGCCGCGCATCGGAGTTTTCGTGTGCCACTGCGGCATAAATATCGGATCAGTGGTCAATGTCCCGAATGTTGTTGAATATGCAAAGACGCTGCCAGGTGTTGCACATGCACAGGAGATGCTGTATGCATGCTCGTCAGACTCGCAGGTCACAATAAAAGATGCGATCGCAAAAAACAACCTTAACCGCGTGGTAGTGGCATCATGCACTCCGCGCACGCATGAGCCTTTATTCCAGAATACCTGCCGTGAAGCAGGATTAAATCCATATCTATTCGAGCTTGCCAATATCCGTGAGCACTGTTCATGGGTTCACATGAAAGAAAAAGATAAAGCCACAGAAAAAGCAAAAGCGATCGTGCAGATGGCTGTTGCAAAGTCTGCTCTTTTCCAGCCGCTTTACAAGCAAAAAGTGTCACTTATCAATAAGGCAATAGTGCTTGGCGCAGGGGTTGCCGGCATGACAGCAGCGCTTGATATCGCCAATAATGGATATCATGTGACACTGATCGAAAAAGAAAAAGAACTCGGCGGGATGCTTCGTGAAATGACGGAATTGTATGACGGCAAGAGGCCCGCAGATGTGCTAAAAGACCTTATCAGCAAAGTGAGTGCGAACAAGAATATTAAGATAATGAATGAAGCAAAACTCTTAAAAGTCGAGGGGTATCTTGGCAATTTCAGGGGTGTAGTGCTGGCAAACGGAAACGAGATCACGGTTGATTTTGGAGCCGCAGTTGTGGCAACAGGAGCCAGGAATTTTGAGCCATCAGGATTATTTAATTACGGCAGCGATAAACGCATTGTTACCCAGGCGCAGTTTGAGAAAATGCTGGGAACAGGTGTAAATGCAAAAACCATAACAATGATCCAGTGTGTTGGAGCGCGCAGTAAAGAACGGGAATATTGCGGAAGAACATGCTGTGTTGACGCTGTCAAGAATGCGATACGGATCAAGAAAGCAAACAGCAGCGCAAACGTGTATGTATTGTATCGCGATATGAGAACGTACGGCGTTAACGAGAAAATGTATGAAACCGCAAGAGATCTTGGCGTACTATTTATCAAATACGATGCAGACAAGCCGCCAAAAGTGCAGGACAGCACTGTTGTTGTGCATGATTCTATGATGAATGAGGATATTGAGATAACATCAGACCTAGTTGTATTGAGCACACCGCTTGTGGCTGGCGAAAACGAGGAAATCAATCAGCTATTTAAGATCCCGCTTGATAAGAACAAATTCTTCCTTGAGGCTCATCCCAAGCTGCGACCTGTGGATTTTGCCACTGACGGCGTGTTCCTGTGCGGAAGCGCACAGGCGCCAAAGCTCATTGATGAAGCCATATCGCAGGCAAGCGCAGCCGCTTCAAGGGCGTGCACGATCCTTTCACGCAAGTTCATTGAAACAGAAGGCGCCATATCAGTAGTTAATGAAGCAAAATGCATTGGGTGCGGCACATGTGTTACGGTTTGTCCTTATAATGCGCCTTCGTTGTATGATGCTACTGTGAAAGTGGAAGAGGTCACATATACTACAAAGAAATCAAAGATAAATCCCGCAGCGTGCAAGGGATGCGGTTCATGCGCTGCTGCCTGCCCTGCCGGCGCTATTACGGCACAGCATTTCTCATCAAAAGAGATCGGTGAGGCGATTGATGCCTTTGATAAAGGTGTGAAGAGCATTTTCATCGATAAAGGCGTTGTGGAGGTGACGGTATGAGTACAGAAGCTACTGCCGCAAAACCAGCGCAGGGTGGGAACGGCTGGGAGCCCAACATCCTGGCTTTCTGCTGCAACTGGTGCTCGTACGCTGGGGCTGACCTTGCAGGTGTGAGCAGGTTCCAGTATCCTGCGACCGTTAAGATCCTGAGAGTGATGTGTTCAAGCAGGGTAGAACCTGCATTTATCCTGAAGGCTCTGAAGGACGGGGCGGACGGAGTTCTTATTGCGGGTTGTCATATCGGCGACTGCCACTACATCGATGGGAACAAGAATGCAGAGGTCAGGATAAATAATACCAGGAAAGCGCTGGCAAAGCTGGGGTTTGATAAGAGGCTCAGGCTTGAGTGGGTTTCAGCCAGCGAAGGATTGCGATTTTCAGAAGTTATTAAGGAATTTACGGAAGAGATAAAGAACCTGGGCCAGAACCCGGTTAAGATAGATATTAAACCGCAGATGAACGCGGATGAACGCAGATTAAATGCTTCGTCTGTCAGATCGGCGGCTAATGTTCAAGGAAGTGAGTGAAATGAGTGATAATAAAAGTACTGAAAATAAAGGTACTGCTGCAAAAGATAATGAAGAAAAACGGGTAGGAGTGTTCGTTTGCGAATGCGGCTTGAATATTGGAGGCGTCGTTAATACAAAAGCTGTGGCTGATTACATCGGAACTCTGCCAGGCGTGAAAGTTACATCCGTTAATAAATTCACATGCTCTGATTCAGGACAGGCTGACATCCAGGCAAAAATCAAAGAGCACAACCTCAACCGCGTTGTTGTGGCAGCATGTTCTCCAAAGACGCACGAACCAACATTCCGCGCATGCATCGAGCAAATGGGTCTTAACCAGTACTTCCTTGAATTCGTAAATATCAGAGACCACTGCTCATGGATACACATGTGGGAGAAGGAAAAAGCCACTGAGAAAGCCAAAGACCTTGTAAGAATGGGCGTTGAACGTTCAAAGCTTCTTGAGCCATTGCAGGCAAGCGAAGTTCCGGTTACTGATAAAGCTCTTGTCATAGGTGCAGGCGTTGCTGGTATGCAGTCGGCGCTTGATCTTGCAGATATGGGTTTCCAGGTATATCTTGTTGAGAAGGAACCATCAATTGGGGGCAGGATGGCGCGCTTTGATAAGGTGTTCCCAACTAACGATTGTTCCATTTGCATCCTGGGTCCCAAGATGGTAGAGGTAGCAAGGAACAAGAATATTAAGATAATGAGCTATTCGGAAGTGAAAGCAGTGGACGGGTATGTGGGCAATTTCAATGTGAAGATTGAGCATAAACCCAGGTACCTTGATGTGGCAAAATGCACAGGCTGCGCCAAGTGCAGCGAGGTCTGCCCGGTTGAAGTACCTTATGACTTTAATGAAGGCTTCGGTACGCGTAAGGCGATATACGTCCCGTTCCCTCAGGCAGTCCCTCTTCGCGCCTTAATTGACAAAGAGAATTGTATCAACTGCAAGGCATGCGCAAAAGCATGTGCGAGCGGGGCGATTAATTATGATATGCAGACAAGTTATACTGATCTCAATGTTGGCGTTATCATAGGAGCGGTGGGCTTCAAGACCTATGATCCTGAACCGCGGCACGATTTCGGATACGGGTTATATGATAATATTATTACTGCCATGGAATTTGAGCGGCTTCTTAATGCAGCAGGACCAACCGGCGGTCACGTCGTGCGTCCATCCGACTGCAAAGAACCAATACGTGTGGGATTCGTAAATTGCGTAGGATCGCGCGATAAAAATACGAACATCTACTGCTCAGGTGTATGCTGCATGTACACGATAAAGAACGCACAGCTTCTCAAGGAGAAGCGCCCTGAGACTGACCATACGGTTATGTACATAGATATCAGGACGCCATTTCGGGCTTATGAAGAATCATACAACAGATCGCGAAACCTTGGCGTGAAATTCCTGCGCGGAAGACCTGTGGAAGTGAAAGAAGACCCTGTTACAAAGAATATCAAGGTAAGAGTTGAGGATACACTTGCAGGAGAAATGCGAAACCTTGAGTTCGATCTCCTGGTGCTGGCTACCGGTATCGTTCCGAATGAGGGGATTGGACAGATACAGCAATTATTGAAATTATCAAAAGCCGCAGATGGTCTGCTCATGGAAGCGCATCCAAAGCTCAAGCCTGTTGATACAACGATCGATGGCGTGTTCCTGGCTGGCTGCGCTTCGGGACCAAAAGATATCCCATATGCGGTTTCGCAGGGTAGCGCATGCGCAGGACGCGCCACAATTCTTCTCAAGAACAAAAAAGCAATAACAGAAGGCATTACAGCGGTTGTGAATCCTGATGTGTGCGTGGGATGCCAGGTATGTGTACCAATGTGCCCGTTCCAGGCAATAAAGTTCGATGAGAAAGAGAATAAGGCAAACGTGCTGAAGGCGCTATGCAAGGGCTGTGGAACGTGCGTAGCAGCATGCCCGACGGGTGCACTTGAGCAGAGCCATTTCAAGAATAACCAGGTGCTTGCACAGGTCAAGAACGTATTCAAGTTCCAGGAGGTAGCTGCATGAGCGCAGAAGCAGTAGCTGCAACAACTCCTGCAAAAACAGATGGCTGGGAACCCAAGATCGTAGCCTTCTGCTGCAACTGGTGTTCTTACGGAGGCGCTGACAGCGCGGGTATGGGAAGGTTCCAGCAGCCGGCATCAACGAGGATAATCCGAGTAATGTGTTCAGGAAGAATAGACCCGCTTCATGTGTTCAATGCGTTTCTCGAAGGCGCGGATGCAGTTCTTGTCACGGGCTGCCACATAGGCGACTGCCATTACGTTAATGGCAATGATAAAACAAAAATAAAATACAAGTATCTTGAAAATGTAGTGCGGGAACTGGGGATCGAGAAAGAAAGGCTTCAGCTTAACTGGATATCAGCAAGCGAAGGTGAGAGGTTCGCTAATTTCATTCGCGATGTGACCGCCCAGATAAAGAAGCTTGGACCAAGTCCCCTGAAACCAGAGGGGGTGGCGTAGATGCAGAAAGGCGAGATGTATGTGGGCTGGTCAACCAAGGATGATGTGAGAAAGCGCGGAGGCTCAGGAGGTCTTGTGACCTCGATGCTGGCTGCTGCGCTTGAGAAGAAGTTTGTTGACGCTGTTGTGGTACTTAAGAAGATAAACGAGTTCGAAGCTGTTCCAATAATCACTTCTGATGTGAATGAAGTCCTTAACTCTGCGGGCTCCCTGCACTCTGTCCCGAGCAACTTTGCAAAGCTCATCGCAAACAGGAACCTGAAAGTCGCACTGCCTGCAAAGGGATGCGATGTGCGTGGAATAATCGAGCAGGGAAAGCGCAATGCAATAAATCTTGATAATACTTTTATCGTTGGTCTGAACTGCGGCGGTTCGATGCATCCTGTTGTCACTCGCGAAATGCTTGAAGTGATGTATAAGATAAAGCCTGAAGATGTACATGGCGAGGAGATCGAGAAGGGGAAACTCATCTTTGAGACAAAGGACGGAAAAGAACATGCGATCACAATTGACGAGCTTGAAGAGAAAGGATACGGGAGGCGCGAAAGCTGCCGCTATTGCACGATAAAAGTACCGAATAATTCCGATATCGCATGCGGCAACTGGGGTGTTACAGGCGACCTTGTGGGAAAAGCCACATTTGTTGAGATAAATTCAGAAAAAGGCGCAAAGCTGCTTCAGAATGCTGTTGATGCAGGATATGTGCAGGTGCAGAAACCTGATGAGAAAGGAGTTGCGATGCGCGCCAAGATAAAAGGCGTGATGGAAGACCTTGGAAAGAAATGGAAAGGCAAGGTATTTGTTCCGATCGAGAACGGAAGGCTTGAATATTTCAGGAAAGAGCTTGAGCACTGCATAGATTGCGGCGCGTGTAAGACCGTATGCCCAACGTGTTCATGCGGTGATGTTTCAAAGTGCACGGAATATCATTTCCGCGGCGATGCTTACAAGATGTCGATGTACCATCTCGTGCGATTCCTGCATCTTGCGGATGCATGTATCGGATGCGGGCAGTGCAGCGATGTGTGCCCTGCGGATATTCCGCTTACAAGGCTGTATAGAAGGTTCGCAAATCCGGTTCAGGAACAATTAAAATATGAGCCGGGGATGGATATGCAAAAACCGCCTTATTTCGAGGTGAAGTTGAATGAGTGAAGATTCTAATTTTGTTAGTAAAAAGAAACCGCAGATGAACGCAGATGAACGCAGATGCGGGTTGGATTTCTTTGGTACATTGGGGAAAGGTATGTTGCCAAAAGAGAACTTAGAGACACCGGGATATTCTTCAGGATTAACTCCTCTGGGTTTTGGCTTTAATGTTCGCAATAGGATCATGGATAGAAATACTGCAGGATTTTCTACCACAGAGTTCACAGAGAACACAGAGGAAATAAGAAATTCATCCGGGTTGACACCTTTGCATTTTGTAAATGAACCGCAGATGAACGCAGATAAACGCAGATGTGGTTGTATTGATATCGAAAATAATCATGAAAGGACAATAACACAAGGATGTTTATCAGGACTCTCTGTGCGCTCTGAGTCTCCGTGGCGAATTTCCAAAAAGAGGAGAAATCTAAATGACTGATAATGTTTATTCAACAATATGTCCAGGCTGCAATTTCGGCTGTGGATTATATATCCGGGAGAACGGTACTCTGGAAGTTGATTTCAGGAAATCGTCACCTGCCAACGCCGGAAAACTGTGCAGGTTCGGGATGAGCCTTCCAAAGCTGTATGCGCCGGCAAAATCAGTGATCGATGGAAAGGAAGTCACGCTTGAAGATGCAGCTAAAGAGGCTGCAAAGAGAATATCAGCAGGAAGCGCTGCATTCCTTTCTTTCGGAAATACAACATGTGAAGAGCTTGTGGCGTTCCAGAAAGTTGCAGGTTCATATTTATGCACAGGAGCAAATTTCGAGGCGCTTCCAAAGGATACCTATCAGACATTGAGCGTGGGAATTCCTTACAGCGAGATCGAAGCCGCAAAACATATCGTTCTTTTCATAGACCCATATGAGCAGTATCCGCTTATATTGAGGCGTCTGCTTTCGGCAAAGAAGAAGGGCGCAAAGATCACGGCTGTATGGTGGAAGTCTATGCCTGTTGCCAGTGAAACAATAAAGCCATCAGATGTTTCAAAGCTTGCGCTCACAAAGGATTCGCTTGTTATTGCTGATTTCCATCCACTATCGGATTCGGAGCAGGTAAAGAGCGTGCTTGCTCTTGCAAAGAATGCAGGCGCAAGGATTACCTTCCTGAAGCCGTTCGCGAATTCCACGGGCGCGTATCTGCTGTCAAAGGATGCAAAGCAAAAATCACTCGCACAGCTTATTGATGATATAAATAAAGGAACGATAAAGACATTGTTCTGCCTTGAATCAGACCCGTCGGCGCTGATCCCGTCAGAAACACTTTCAAAACTCACGAACCTGATAATACAGACAGGTCAGTCATCATCGGCAAAAGCAAATATTGTGATAGCTCATGAGCCGCTCTATAAAAAGAAAGGTACACTGATCAACAATGAAGGAAGGGCACAGGCTCTTGGCGGCGCGGGGACTAATGGGCTGGATGCGCTTGGCATAATTGCAGGCTCGAAATTCGAGTTCAATGCTCTTCATGACTCACTGAAAAAAGCGATAGGCATCTCAGCAGTGGATGAGTTCACGATACCGAAATACGACAGACCAGCCTACGGCGCGATACAGGCTGCGGCAAAGCCCCCCGAAACAAAGACTGCTCTTTTGAGTGTGTATAACCCATTCATGTGGTTCAACCTTGCGGACGATAACGATTTCGTTGAGCTTAACCTGAACACAGCGAAGGCGCTCAAGCTGTTGAAGGGTGGAACGCTCAAGATAAAATCCAACGGCGCATCCATCGAAAAGAAGTTCAAGGTGGCGCCTGTGCAGGAGAATGTGCTGATCACAACAAGGAAGTTCGGGATAGAGAAAGGAATGCTCACGTCTGTTGAGATATCGAGGTGATGGAAATGGCAGAAAAGAAAGCGATCACAGTTAAGCCTGATGAAAAAGGTACAATGCTTGCAAAGACTGAAAAACTAAAAGCCATGGCGGTCAAAGAGCAGTCGCAGGTGCAGGCGGTGCCAAAAGCTGATGATAAAGCCATCCAGGCGGCAAAACCAACAAAAACCGAAGCGCCTGGAGTTGAGGTAAAAGCAGTTAAAGAAACAATAAAAGCCCCTGCACCAAAACCTGAAGGTCAACATGTTAAAACACCTGAAACGCCAAAAGCTGAAGCTAAGAAAGAAGCCGACCCCAGCAAGGAGTTCGTGGACGGCATCATGGCAGAGATGGCTCTCAAGGGCGCTTCAAAGAAGAGGCTTATCAAAACGCTTGTCGAGCAGTATGGTATGGATAAGCAGAGAGTGATGTTCAAGCTGAAGAGAGCGCTGATCACGGAGAGGTATGCGGCGGCGCATGAGGCAGCGGGGCATTGAGTTTATTGGATTTCAGATTATAGACATATTTATCCGAACAGTCCGGCTTGTTCTAAAAGATTTCACATAAATTATGCCATGCCACATACAGTGGCAGTTGTAGGCATCATCCTGTTTGTTCTTTCATATAATTAGCTGCTGAATAGTATGGTTCAGCCTCAAGGTTTAGCTTTGCGACCTTTGCAAGTAAAAAATCTCTTAAATCCACTTGCCCAGCCAATACAATTCGAAGATCATACCCATCCATCAAAATAATACTTTTGGAACAATTTTGCTTCAACAGGGGCACAACATTTTCTGAACAACCATTAATTGAAAGAAATACACCCATTGTTTGCCGGCCAGAACGCTCAATTTGACCTAATAAACCATCAATTTCTCTAATATTACTGAGCTTTTTACGCCAACGACATTCAACAATATAGTGCCACCCTTCCAGTTTAAAGGCACCATCAATCTGTTCACCGCCCTCATTTCTAGTAAAAGCGGATACCACAGGAATCTCATTTAGATCGAATGTCCTATTCAGGAGTTCTTGTAGAAGATAACCCCTACGCTGTTCATCTGCACTAACTGCAAGTTCATCTAACATCATAAGTAGCAGCTCTGATTGTTTTCTGAGTGTTTCAGCCCTTTCTCGTTCCATTCGAGCTAATTCTTCTTTGCGTGCAATCTCTCGTTGCTTTTCTTCTCGGGCTTCCATTAACTTGATATTACCCAGAAGTTCTCTAGCTTTTTGTACAGTTGCCCGAGCCTGAAACTCATCGTCTGCTAAATGAAAATTACTCCAATTGGCCGCAATCTCAATCATCTTATGTATAATTCCGTTGTAGTTACTATGTTTCTTGGTTGCATCGAGGATGAGAGGGGCAATCTGGCGCTTGGAAAGGGTTTTACCTGTTGTATCGTCATGACGATACAGTAAGGGGCGATATACATCTGCTGGAACACCGGCTGGTTTTAGAATAAGTTCAGCCATGGTGTCTTTTATATGCACGAGCGTAGAGATAATTTCTATTGTTAATCTCTGTTCCTCCACGCTGATCTCCATAAATTCTTTTTCCTCTTAGTTTATTTATCTGGGTGTTTACTCATTTATGCATTCCACTTATTTATTTTTATAGTTGAAAGGGTTGTATCGTATTTATTCGATTACAGAAAACGATCAATCTATTTTTGTATTCTACAATACTTTCCCCCCGCTTACAGGGAATTTATATCCTCTCCCGCCCAAATAACCCATCAGCATTTAAATACTATAAACTAAAATATATGTATCAAGAGGCTATCAGAGGGATCAAAATGGAAATTGCGGATGCGATATTGGTGACTATTAAGGCAGCAGGAGACTGCATTTCCGGGCGTACTACGATTCAAAAATTGATTTATTTTGAATCATTATTCAAACTGGTCGATGCAAACTATAGACCGCACTATTACGGTCCGTACAGTTCAGAAATCTCAAGTTCAATTCATGAGCTTACGTACCTTGACTTTGTGAAAGAAGAAGTGGAAACCCGCGAAACAACCGGATTTACGGTCTCTAATGACTGGAAGAGATATTGTTATACGATTTCCAGAGATGGCAATGAGATAATTGACCACATCAAGAAGGAACATCCGGAAGAATATAAGAAAATCGTCAATTTAGTCAGAATTTGTAAAGAGACTGCAAATCTTGAAGTAAGTATATTATCATGGGCAGCAAAGGTAAATTATATACTGACAAAACAGGGCACGCCTATGACACCCGATGAGATAACAATGATTGCCGAATCTTTCGGCTGGAAGTTATCCCAGCCTCAGATCGACAATGCAGTAGAACTTTTGAAGAAGCTAGATCTCTGCCAGGCTGAGTAATGCTCGAATTTGAAAAATTTTTCAGGGATCCTCTTTACGGTTTCATCGGGCTCACTCATAAAGAACTGGAGCTTTTAGGCACACCTGTCGTTCAAAGACTCAGACGGATTAAGCAACTTGGAAATACTCATCTGGTCTATCCAAGTGCCTGCCATTCCAGATTTGAGCATACACTTGGTGTCCTTCACATAGCAAATAGAATGGCAGAGAAGTTAGGTTTAAATGATAATGAAATTGAAATTGTTCGTTATGCGGCGTTGCTCCATGATATCGGGCATGGACCTTTATCACATAATTTTGAATCTATTCTTAAAATTGTAAACAACAAAGAAATAAGCCATGAGGATATCACTCTGCGAATAATAAAGGAGGATAGCGATATAGACAGGATTTTGGGTGATATGAAAGACGAAGTTCTTTTCTTATTTAATGAAAAAAATGATACTGTTAATAACAAAATCATTTCCGGGAACATCGATGCGGACAGATTGGATTATTTGAGAAGGGACTCCTATCACACAGGAGTTGCATATGGTATATTCGACCTTGAGAGGATTCTTCATACCATGCAAAAAATAGTCGATGGTGACAGGTCGGAAATTGCAATTCTGAAAAAAGGGCAGGATGCCATAGAAAGTTATCGCTTGGCTCGGTTTTTGATGCACACACAGGTATATTTCCACCATGTCAGAGCTATCACAGACAATATGCTTAATCGCGCTGTAGAGATTGCCATTCGTGATAAAACCTTAAGTAAGGATTTTCTCAAATTCGATAGTGATAATTTCTTAAGCAACTATCTATCATTAGATGATAGCAGACTTTTTATAAAAATTCTATCCAATAACGAAACTAACTCTTTCAAGTTAATAAATGATTTAGAAAATAGAACTCTATTGAAAAGGGGATATGAAATAGACCTCAGAAAATTAAATCCTATGAAAAAAAGGCGAATAATGCAGTTGAAGCCAGAAGACTTTAGAGAATTAGAAGTAGAATTAGCAGAAAAATGTGATTGTGATAAAGATTTTATTATAATTCATCTCCAAAAAATAGAGAATACATTATATAAATCATCATATGAATTTTTTAAATCAGGTGAAACCCCGATACTTATTTTGGATAATGATGGACCCCGTGAAATAGAAAAAGAATCACCTATTTTTGGTTCACAAGATCCACTATTAAAGTTGTATATTTTCTGTCCTGAAGAAAATAAGAATCAAGTGAACGAATTTGCAGAAGATGTTTTAGTATGACATCAACTCACGGAGTTTTTTAAATTTGCCGGATTTATAATCTTCTCTGCTCTCTTTGATCTGTTCGATAAGCTCGGAATCCGAAAGAACCTCTAATGAGCCTTAGCGAAGCTACAGCCTGAGACGCAAGATACTGGCTGAGCAATAGAAATCCAAAAACTAATCCAGAGAAAAAGAAGAAAAAGATAAACAGTGGCAGGTTTTCCCTGCCACTACCGGTTCAACAAATCCCTCTTCACTTCCACCCATACTGGTAGTACATATTCTTCTCAAACGGCAGGTCAATATTATTTATTGCAGTAAGGTTTCCAAGATCATTCATTTTAATCTTCTTTGCTGACACCGTGTACAGCACGTCATCCATATACATCGACCTTCGAACTGCACCTGGAGAATTCCAGTAATACATATCTTCCTCGTAGTCATCAAGGTGGGAGACCTTGCCTCTCAGCTTGAAACCATCCTCTGGAGTGAGGTTGAATACATACGCACCCTGCCATACTCTCTGCATGTAGTACCCTCTACTATCGTATCTCGGCTTTTCCGTGACTTCCCTGATAGGGATCACAAGCAGGTTCTTTTTCCTGTCGAACAGGAAAGCCTTGTGGTCGCGAAGAGCCTCAGAATCAGTACCTGATGCACCGATCTCGTATTGGTCAAGCTGTTTCGGGTTCCTGACATCAGATACATCGAACAGCGAAAGCTTCACGCCCTTTATTGAAGTGCCGCCCCACTGGTTGTCTGCGGTCTCCTTTCCTACGCCGATGATGTGATTCTCATCGTATGGATGCAGGTAATCAGAGAATCCCGGTATTTTGAGTTCGCCAAGTACTTTCGGGTTCTTCGGATCAGACAGGTCTATCACAAAGAGCGGGTCGATACGCTTGAACGTCACCATGTACAGCCTGTTCCCTATAAATCGTGTGGAGTAAATCCTTTCATCCTGCGCTATCTCATCGAGTTTCCCTGTAATTCCAAGGTCTTTATCCATCACATAGACATTGTTATGCTGTTTTGACCCTCTTCCAGTCCATATCTGCGATGTTGTTGCGACCCTGAAGTGATCGCCTGATTCATCCATTGAGAATTGATTTAGCAGGCTGCCGGGTACTTCGCCTTTTGTCTTATATTCGATATCGCCTTTGTTGATATTTATCTTCTGGATGACAGTAATATCTCTTTCCTGCGCAAGCTTTGTCTCATACTCTTCGACCGCTTTTTCAACATTACTGGCGTAATCCTGTTTTTCGTTTTCAGTCATGTTGTTGTAAGAATCTTCCAATATCAGGGATATTTTTTCCCATTTTTCAGACGAGGTAAGCTTGCTGTCCCTTATGGCGAATATCTTTTCCTGCACATCCTTTGGAAGCTGTGGAACTACTACTTTGTAGAACCTCTCCTCTCGCTGCGCCTCGTAATATAGTACGGGCAGGTTCTTCCGGTAGGTGATATAGATATTATTCTCAGAAACATAGAGGTTGTCTGAGTAACCCATCATGAAGGATTTTGCATTTATCCTGTCTGATTTGATATTCACGGAAGCGATCGTGTGGAACACAAAATTCTGTTCAGGATTATCGAAATAATACACATCTGGCGACATGATCCTTACTTCGCCCTTCCTGATCACAGGAACATCAACGAATTCATTGTAATAATAAACGCTGTCCTTCACAATGAAATATACATAGTCACCGATCATCCGTGACTGGAAGTAGTTCCCGTTAATGCTGAAATTCGAAACCTGCACAGGTTTTTTCCTGTCGGAGATGTCATAGATAATAGCGTTCGTCCTCTGGGTGTATCTTGGCATTGGTCTGTAATCGTATTCAGGAATTACCATTACCTGTGCGTCATCCTGTGTGAATACGATCAGCCTGTTCTCGTTAATGAACAGGTCTGCAGGTCTGCCTTTCAATGTTATCTCAGAAAGAGTGTTCGCTGATGCGGCGGGGAATGCATCGACTATTACGAGTTTGTTCTGTGCAAGCACGTAGATGTACTTGCCGTCATTCTTTACAAAATCCGCCTCATCAACACCTTCAACCTGGATGTTCGTGGTTGAATAAGCCACCGCCCCGGTCTCAGTAACCCCTGTTTTCATAGCAGGCGTGGCTGCCGGCATCGGTACCACAACTGCATTGGCGGCGCCGGTCGTTATTCCCATAATATCACTTCGCATAAAACCGCCAAAATAGCCTCCCCATCCGTACTGGTCGTAACCTGAACTGGCAGCGCTTGCTTTAATGAAGTCCCTTATTTCTTTGGCAGATGAGAATTTCTTTAAGTCCTGAGTTGACTCGAACTTTGATACTATTAGATCAGAGGCATTGCCTCCGGTTGTTTTATTAATGTTTTTACCTTTGTCAGGCTGGATGCATCCGCTAAGAACTGCGGCTCCTGCAATTAACAGTATGACAATCAGGATTATTGATTTTGTCCTCATTTATTTCACCTGATTGAAAGATTAACGGTATACTTAATAAATTCATCTTTGACTTCGAATTAAATTGAAGTTATACTAGTGTCCTGTCATGGCTAAATTGTAAAATGATATCGAGATAATTATAGTTTTCCGCTAATCATATGAAAAAAAAACGTGATCGATTGTTATATGGAGAACATAACATAAATAGTATAAGGATGCGGCGCAATCAAGCGCGTGCAGGAATTACTATGTTAGGTTTTTGAAAAAATTAGCCGCAGATGAACGCAGATAAACGCAGATTTAATGCTACGGTTTTTTGAAAAATAGTAACATCACAACCATAAAATCCCACGCGCTGATACGTTGCAGAATCAAACACATGTGAAAACTTCAGAAACAAGAGGAGTGCTAAATACCACTAAACGATAAGGGGCGATGGATTTGATGCAACAAATCTGCGTTCATCTGCGTTTATCTGCGGTTTGTTTTCTTCAGACCCCATAGCAATCTAATCTTCATTTTTCAGAAGTTTGGCGGAATATTATATATCAATTTATCTTGGTTGTTTGTTGCTAATTGACAAGACACTAGTATTTAAGTATCAAAAAGCTATCATAGAATTATGAAAATGAACGCCAGTATAAAGGCTGAGCTTATCTCTATCGGGGCAATCGATATTGACCCCTCGCTTATTGGCAGGATCACTATTCCAACTGCGGGACCTGGTGCAGGCGGCAGGGCTTTCTTCTTCAGGTCTGGAAACCACAGGGTTCGGCTCGTTGTGGATGAAGGCTCTCCCCTGCGTGCTGTCAGGGACAATGGCGATATTGTGATACTGAAAGGCGGCAAGGAACTTGTACGGGGAACCATCGAGGAAGAGCTTATACACTGTCCAGAACAGGCATACATAACCATGAGTGAGCGATGCATTTACGACTGCAAATTCTGTCCGGTCCCAAAGCTAAATGGAAAAGTAAAATCCACAGAAGAACTTCTGGCTCTCGTGGAAGAAGCACATAGTCTGGGGAATATGAAAGGCATATCGATTACGTCCGGTGTCGAGGTTTCGCCTGAGAAAGAAGTGGAGAGGGCAGCAGACCTTGTAAGAAAATTAAAGAAATACAATGTACCCATCGGCGTATCTGTCTATCCAACAAAGGACTCATCCCGGATTCTTAAAGAAGCGGGTGCAAGTGAGATAAAATATAATGTGGAGACAATGGACAGGGAACTCTACGATAAATACTGCAAGAAGCCTCCTCTTGATTTTACGCTTGAGTGCCTGGAGGACGCGGTAAAGATTTTCGGGAAAAATCGCGTGTTCACCAACTTCATAGTCGGGCTCGGTGAAACCGACGATACCGTTGAAAAGTACTACGAAGAACTTGCAGCAATGGGCGTAATCCCGATAATAAGGGCGGTTGGCGTGCATCCCCTGAGGTTCGGGGAACTTGAGGCAGAGAGACCCACAAAGGAGAGGCTGCTCAAGCTCGCCCGGATGTCAAGAAGGATACTGGATAAATACGGGCTTGACGCGAGCGCTGCAAAGACAATGTGCCTTCCATGCACGGGATGCGACCTGAACCCGCATATTGACCTGTAAAAACCTGCTATTTCTTCTATAATTACTTTATGCCGCTCTTGGTTTTATTTTAACTGACCCGCAATTCGGGCATTCTGTAGCGCCTTTTTTCAAAAATGTCTTCTTGCATGAGGTACACCAGAACATCCCGCTCTTTTCCGCCATTTCCTTTAGGTCATCAGGTGTCAGCGAAAATGGGACATAAGTACTGCACATGAATAACATTATTCACCTCCTTTATAATAAAACACACATTACTTCATCGCAGCAGACAATAGGGCTTTTGCTGCTTGTTGTGCACATGACCTCACAGCCGCAGACCTCGCAATAATAAGTCTCACCTTCTTTAGCCCTGGTCATCTTCTTTCCTTTTTTGGATCTGGCTTTCGCTTTTTGTGGTTTGGCAGCTTCTACTTTTGCCGGTTTTCGGGCTCTTAACTGTTTCAGGAACTTACTCTGTCTCTCTCTTTCAGCGTTGTCAACCACTGGTTTTTCAATTTTCTTAGCAGATTCTGCAAGATCCATCGAATTTTCTAATCCAGCCATTTTTACCTCCACTATAATAATTAATAATTAACTACTTGTATTTATATCTTCCCAGTCTTTTTTGAATATATTTTACAGTCATTGATTTGGAAAAGAATAAATAAGGTTAATAATTATCATGTAAACTTATTTATTTTATGGCAGTAAATAGATAAACCATAAAGTAAACATAAATAACGGATAGAAGATTTGATATGTAGTGTTCTAAATAAGGTTGCAAAATGAGCGTTTTAGGCGATAAGACTGGACATGCAAATATACGGCATGTCATATTGACGTTCATAATTCTGTCAGGGTTAGCTACAGCCTTTTTGTATTACCCGCCTATTCCGACGCGCACCGCGGAGGAACTGACACACGGCGACATAACATTTGCTGACATTTCAGGTAATCCCATAAGCGGCGCTATCGGCATTAGCGGTTCGGGTATATCGGGCGGGTATAAGGAAAATGTCAACTTCATAAAATGGACGAAGATCCCGAACGGCATAATTTATTTTGATGCACTCGGTATAAAGAACGTATCAGTAAAATTCAGGCTTGGAGGGGACTCCAGGAACGCAAATGTCGTCATTGAAAACTATGGCACAGAGCTTCCGAAAGCCCTGAATGAACCAGCGCCCGGAACACCTGTAAAATACGTTCAGGTAAGCGCGCTCAACATTTCTTTTGTGGAAGCTGAGATAAGTATAAAGTACAACGCTTCTGAACTGGGAAATATTGATGAGAATTCACTTAAGATCTACCACTATAACCGTACAATGAAGGCATGGAGCAGCTTAAAAACAAAAATCGATGCGAAAGACGAACTCCTTACCGCTTCTGTGGACTCACTTTCCATTTTTGCCGTGAGCGCAAGGCTTCCGGGGCAGATAGACATACTCGATGCTGGGAGCACACATGTCAGGAGCGATATCAGGACTTATGATAATGCAAGAGACCTGAAAAAATCAGGAAGATCAAGCAGTCTTGTAGCACAGGATATCCCTCCCGGAGGTGAGCTTGAAGTGGATGCCATTACATCTAAAAACGTGGCTCTAAGGCTGAAAGTAAATGCAGCGACAGGCGGAGAAGTCATACTTGACGACTACGGCAGGAAAAACCCGGTCTCTGTCCCGCTTCCAGGCAGACCGGTCAAATTCGTGGAGATCGGGGTTCAGGGCATTTCATTTTCATCGGCACAGGTAAGCGTGCGATACAAGGAAGCTGAACTCAATGGTGTTTCTGAGAACAGCCTTGTTATATATCACTGGAACGGCACTGCATGGGATGCACTGCCGACAACGGTGGATGCGGCGAATAATGTGCTTACGGCGACTACGACCTCGCTGTCGCCATTTGCGGTGTCGGGAGGTACGGGAGGGCAGAATAAGATATTGGTCGCGACCGACAGGTATGTGGTGCTTGATGACTGGCAGTCAGGGAATGCATCTACCAATTATGTCGTGCCAAATTCAGCCGATGTTACTACAAGTGATTTTTTTACTAACAAGCAAACCACAATTGGCGCGAAAGCATTATTGATAGATAGCAACGGCACACCTCTTCAATCGAAAACAGTCAACTTCACAATATTTAGGCCAGGCGGTACTTACGCCACAGGAACAAGCGTAACTGATTCTTCTGGCGTTGCAAGTTTTTATAAAGACCTCAGCGGTGCGAATTACTGGGGAAACTGGACGGTCAAGGCAGATTACAGCGGCATTTCCAAGAATAGCAGTTTTATCTATAACTGGTGGGGATGCGCCTGGGGAGGTAGCTGTAGAGGGCATGGTGGAGTGAATCCTAACCAAGCGGGCACAGCCGCTCCCAATTCACCATACACTGCAAGCTGGGAAATGATAGCAGGATCAGGCGGTAATGCTCAACACGAGAGTCTGACGGGTGCGGGCTGGGGACAGAACTGGTGCACAGTGTGCCATCAAAACTACGACGGTAATCCCACAACCAGCAACGCTATAAATGGTACAGCAAAAGATTTTTACTCGCCTGATGTCCACAGAAACATACGCTGTGATAATGCATCATGCCATGACCCCGGTGTTCCTTTTTATACCAACCATAAAGCTGGAAACATGACTATAGGTTCCTGTACAAGTGCCAGATGCCATCCTTTAAGAACAGATATCTCAATGAAGTCCACCTTGAATGGCGTGGTCAGCAATTATTCCAACAGTTCATCAGGCGGGATATATGACGATTACCACACCCCTAACTCCACGGTACCCTGCATAATATGTCACGGTCCGATGCACAATATCACAAAACCAGACGATACACAGAGGTTTATAGGGAATAATAATACCGAAGATTCCCAATGCACAACCTGCCATTCAGGTTACAGCCAGCATAACGCCAGCGTGAACTGTACGCTCTGCCACAGCGATGATGTGCATTATATTCAGGTCTTTGGTGGATCCACTTATGTAAATACTAACAGTCCGGCAAGGGGCGATTGCACGAAGTGCCACCAGAACTCCACTTTCATGGGCGTGTTGAGCAATATACCCAAAACCGGGAAATATACGGGCAGAAATGCACCGCAGGTTCCTGTATCCGTGGTGCACAGTGATGATATCAGAAACGGTAGCAAGTGGACCCAGACAAGACCATACTGGACGAACACATCACAGATCCAGAGGTGCAAATACTGCCATGGCGAAACGATGCACAAAATAAGCGCCCTCGGAAGACCCTCGCTATTCAGCGGGGGGAATCGTGTGAACGGATCGATCTCATCTTCCTTAACATGGTGCCAGCAGTGCCACTGGCAGGGAAGTCCGGATTATTATATAATGGTTGGCACATTCAATGAAGATAACAGAACAGTACCGCCTGAGATAACCGGGAATGCGACCTATGGCAATATCACAGGCACCAGTGCGGCTTATATCAACCACAGTTCCTATGCAAAGAACGATGCAAAGTGCAAGAGCTGTCATGGGGGGCCTGCCAGTAGTGAGAACATAACCAGTTTCATGCATGCTGTAGCTGTGGGAACATCGGGTGGGGTCAACTGTACGAACTGCCACAATACAGGAGGTTCTGCGGACAATGTCAATTTTACAGCATTGAACTTGGGAATGCACGCTTTCCTGAATAGTGGTGCGGTTTCCACACCTGCCAATGCCAGTAACAGACCGTGCTGGGCATGCCATGGTACCAAGAACGGCACATGGGCGAACGAGAGCGACCAGCCTGTGGAAGAACACAACACATCGGTTTATAATAAGCCCAGAAAGTGCTATGACTGCCATAACGATACATTCGCTCTGTTCGGTGCAGGGAATGTTACTGACCACATACCTTCAGGACTCTCACCGTACACTGATGTGAATACATCCTCCTACACAAACACTTACTGTTCGTATTGCCATAATAACAGCCTGATAGATGCTTACGATGCGAGTATGGGAGTTAGCGGGGGTAGCCCTGTAAATGCATCGGTTTCGCACTATGGCGCGAACAGGACGGCTGGCAGGCTGATGAGCACCACGAGCAACAGCACTGACTGCGTTTACTGCCACAGGAACAGTTCCAATATGCAAAAATGGGGGATACTGCCGGGTAGCAGGGCGAACATCAGCAATAAGAACGCCTCCGGAGGAGGATTAGACCACACTACTTACACCTCAAGCAGCAACTGCCCCACTTGTCACGGCAATTACGCTATTGTGGGGGGTTTCACGTTCCATAAAGCAGCTCTTGGAAGCGGCAGTTCAGGTGGACCTGGATGTCTTGGATGCCATAACACGAGCAGTCCCCAGAACGTCACAGGCATGCATTACATCGACGGCGGCAACTTCAGCAGGTCAACTCATGCTAATATGAATGTCAATAACGCATCAGGATACGGAATCAATGCAAGCTGCTGGGCGTGCCACAATTCAACTGGAACGGTAGTCCCTAGTAACACGCATCCTGACAGGAAGACCACGCCGTTCATCTGTACTGACTGTCATCTTGCGAACGGGAGCAGGGCAGGGGCGTATAATGCAACGATCATTTCCAACCATTTCAAGAACGGGACAGCTATCAGGGCTCTGGGTAACAGGACAAGCGACATTGCTTCGTGTATCGAATGCCATGAAAATGTATCTGGCATGCTGTTACCGAATAATGATAACGATACGGGCTCATTTGCGGGCGACAACATATCGGTTACAGGAGGAAGTACCAGCGCTTATCACTACGGAAAAAGCCAGCTTAGTTTTGGGAAGACCAGAGGAAGCGATGCATACTGTTTATACTGTCACAGGAACGGTACGGGTGAGTTTAACAGGACATTCATGTATGCGTCAAACAGCAGCATATCCAACCACAGCGCCAGATACAATGCATCCAATCCTTCATGCGGTCTTGTTCAGTGCCATAACAGTACAGGTGAAACGCTTCATGGAAGAAGTTTGATCATGCCAGGCACAGTCTATAACAGTTCATACTGCCTGAATTGCCATGGATTAAATAGCAGCAGTGGCACAGCAAATTACAGTGGTATAACCACAGGAACAAAGAACAAACATAACAATTCTGTCAATTGCAAAGAATGCCACATGAATGATGGCAAAGACATTCATCCTGTTAAATACTTGCAGACTGATGGGATCTTCAATACCAGCAATTCAACTGCTGCCAATTGCATCTTATGCCACCAGACCGGTATAGCAAACTTTTCGAACGCTTCCGGAATACCATCCATGCATCACAGCGATGATATCAGTAATGGTTCCCGATGGAACCTGACTAAAACCTACTGGACAAATACCAGCCAGCAGAGCATGTGTAACTACTGTCACGGTGATAGCAGGCACAGCGAGAACGCATTGGGAAGACCTGCAAACTGGAGCGGTCTTAATATCATTAATTCCTCGATCGCCAACAACAGCAACTGGTGCTCAGGCTGCCACTATCAGGGATATACAAGTGGTGCGATGAACTACAACAATATGGTGCTGACCTTCCAAGGAGAGAACATGTCAGTTCCGCCTGAGATCAGCAACCATTCTTCCTTTGCACCGTATAGTAAAAACGGCTATTTCAACCATACACTATCGCCTGATTATAGCGACTCAACATGCAAAGAATGTCATGGCGCATTCCTGCCCAACGGCACCAGGATTGATGGGTTCATGCATAACGTCAGCACAGGAACCGGGATATGCACGGGCTGCCACTACTCTTATTCATACATGAGCACATTGGGTGCAGCGGAAAAGTTCGTGAACCAGAGCATGTATAACAGCAGCGCGCATGGTTCACTGGCATGTGAGGACTGCCATACGAAAGGACATAAGAACATCGCAGCAAGGAAAGCCTGTGAGGACTGCCATTCCTACCAGAAGGACCCAATTAATGACAGGGACAGGCATAATATTACAGGAACCCCTGCGCAGAATGTCGTGAATAACACTATTTGCACATCGTGCCATGATACAGGATTATACAATAATGCCACAGCCCAGTACGGTTATGGAAAAACCTATGATTGTAACTACTGCCACACATACCCTGATAAGACTTATTCCTAAAAAAGTTAAAAAATTTTATTCAAATCTGAGGATATGCGGAACTATTCTTATTTGGGCTTTATCTTATTGGCAAGATCCTTTCCAAGCCTCTTGCATTCCTCAAGATCTTTTTCCGCTGGAGCATACTGGATACGCAGTACGGGATCTATCACGTTCATACCAATTTTACGCATTTGCTCAGCTATCAATACAGGCGCCTCTCCGCTCCATCCATAAGAGCCAAACGCTGCACCGACTTTTGCTTTCACTTTCGCCTTTGCGATAGTGTCGAGGAATTTTTCCATTGGGGGAAGCATCTTGTAATGGAAGGTGGATGAGCCAAGGGCAATGGCATCAGCGGATTTCAGGTCTTCCATTTTAGCCTCATGAAAATTCATGGCGCTGGCTTCTACATTTCTTGATCTTGCGCCTTCCACAATGGCATCAGCCATCGCTTTGGTGTTTCCAGATGTACTGAGATACACAACTATTATTTTTGGCATGTTTTTTCCCATTCCTTTTGAGAGAGGATTTTCCATTTCGAAAAACCAATATCATCATTATTAATCACACGATTTATTTTATTTAAGCCTTTCGTCCATTTTAGCTTTGCATCTAAAGTACCGTTTTGGAGCGACTTAAGGTGCAAACGGTTGACTTTAGGTTCAAGCAAATGACACTTCATATGCAAAGTGTGATAAAGACACCACTCGTTTGGTAGTCATAGTTAGAGCAGAACATAACTGTCTAAAAACAAAAGTATTTCTAGAGGAATCATCAATCCTAAACAAAAATTGGAAACCTATTTATAGAGATTAAGTTCTCTTTGTAAATATTGGTTTAGTTTTTTAAGGAGGATTTACGATGGCTAAGTTGGCTAAGAAAACCATCACAGAAAAAAGTTCAAAAATCAAAACTGTGAGAAGCCCAGATTGGAAAGAGATATATATAGACGGCGTAAATATAACAACAGACGAACATGTTACTAGGATTATATGTCTCAATCATTACCTAAATATTACTGGTAGTAATAGTGAACCTGTGAATACAGAGAAGGTTATAAAAGCAGACATAATCGTGCCTAATTCTGCATTAAATGAAATAGTAACTGTATTGTCTGAAGTTGTTAAAGATATTGAAAAGAAACCAAGTGTGAAAAAAGCGTCTGTAGAAGTTAGAGATATTAAGGAACAAGAGAAGTGATATGAAATATCGTCCTTTGTTTAAAAGTCCCGGAGAGTCGTCTTTTAGACCATCCTTTAAAACATCTGTTGGGCCGCAGAACATTGTTCAAGAATTTAGGGTAGTTTCTCCATCGGCGAATCCACTTTGCTTATATTATAATCCAATACAGGCGCATGAATTAAAGGAATATCTTTGCCTTCATAAAACAGATATACCAATTCGAACAGTTGAAACTTCTAATCCTTTGAAAAAGTTTATGAATAAACTAAATATGAATGATAGGAGCGTGTTGGAAGAGTCACTTGCCAAAATTAAACGTATTCCTCTTGTAGGTGAAATCGAGTTAGAGGAACTTGAGACCCCTACTATAATAATCAGATTATCAGAAATGAATCGAGAAATTGAAGCGAAAATTTTCCGAATCGAATATAATCTATTAAGAAAATTAAAGACCGATATTGATTTTCTTGTGTTGCCTATATGAAATTAATGGAGGTATATTGCATTGGCAAATGAAATGCAACATAAATTGCAAGGGGAACACAACGAACAATTTTTAAATACTCTGGGAAATAGCTCAGAATTTATTGATTGGAAATTTGTTGTTTTATATTATTCTGCACTTCATTTTGGGGATGCTTATATTGCAAGAAAAGGGAAAACAATAATCAACAACCATGACGAACGAAGGAAACACTATAGCAAAAAAATGTCTAGCGAGGTGTTTACTTCATATAAAAGATTAGAAAATTACAGTCAAATTGCAAGATATCATCCTGAGATGTCAAATGTATTAACTGATGCAGAATTTCTAAAACTATTCAGTATTGATTTTCCTAAATTAAAAACACTTGTTTAAAAATTTCTAGGAAAGGATACCGCCAGAAAAATAATCGATTATGATTTTTCATTGATTGTTATATCTGATTTTATATAGAAGTTGGGTCTCTCCTCAATTCATACCACTTGTGTATCAGCTTGCATAATAACTCTTCTCTTTGCGATAGGATTCTTAGACCTTAGTCAATCGCCAAGCTTTGCTTTTATCATATCTGATAAACTTTATTTTAGATGCAACTTCATGACTTTAGGTGCAAGTGTAACTTTAAGTGCAAAGCTGTCCATATTCCACATAATGCGAGGGATGGGATTTGAACCCACGAACCCCTTCGGGATTAGCCCCTGAAGCTAACGCCTTTGACCGGACTGGGCGACCCTCGCAAATTGGTGTAATTAACGATCAGTTATTTTTTTGTCTTTTCACGTCTTCCTGGTATAAATCTTATGTTATGTTGACAGCAATTTCAGAAGCAGCGCTTTCTGGACATGCAGCCTGTTCTCAGCCTGGTCGAACACTGCCGAGTTCGGACCATCGACAACGTCTGCGCTGATCTCCTCGCCCCTGTGGGCTGGAAGGCAGTGAAGCACCATCACATCATGCCTGGCTTGTTCTAAAAGCTTGCTGTTGATCTGGTATGGTCTGAAGTCGTGAAGCCTCTGGTCGTACTCCTCCTCGTCGCCCATGGATACCCAGACATCAGTGGAAAGAATATCCGCATTTTTAGCGGCTTTCATGGGGTCGCGAATGACATTAACCACGGCGCCAAGTTCCTTTGCTTTCAAAACGACATCATAGTTCGGCTCGTACCCTTCAGGGCAGGCGACCGTTATTTTCATACCCGTGAGCGCGCACGCAAGAATAGCTGAATTACACACGTTATTGCCGTCCCCTATCCACGAAAAATTAAGCCCTTTGAATTTACCTTTGTACTCGCGTATCGTAAGAAGGTCTGCAAGGAGCTGACACGGATGCTCAAGGTCTGAGAGCCCGTTGATTATGGGCACAGTTGCATATTTCGCCAGTTCAGTAAGAGTCTCGTGTTTGTAGACGCGTCCCATAATGGCATGGACATAGCGCGACATGACGCGGGCGGTATCAGCTACGGATTCCCCGCGCCCGAGCTGTATATCCTTATAATTCAGGTATATCGCATGACCGCCAAGCTCTGTCATCGCAACTTCGAATGACAGCCGGGTGCGTGTTGAAGATTTTTCAAACAGCATTGCAAGAGTTTTATTCTTCAATGAACTGGAGGCTTTCCCTCTCGTTCTTTTTCCCTTCATGTCGGATGCAGTATCAAGCAGGCTAATGATATCCTCATATGATAGATCTGTGATGGATAATAGATGCGATGGCAAAATCAGGATACTCCATTTAATGCTACTGATGTAGATACCTATTTAAATTACTTTTCCATAAAGCCATAATAAGATATTGGAGATATATGAAAAGGGGATATCATGATACTATATGAATATGCCGCAAAGGAGATTTTTTCACGATACGGAATACCTGTTCCGCGAAGTTTCCTGGCAACAGATGCAATCGAAGCAGGAAAACTCGCCGGTAAGATCGGACATGCCGTACTTAAAGCCCAGGTCGCATCAGGCGGGCGCGGGAAAGCCGGAGGAATACTGACAGCGGAAACCCAGCAGGATGCGGAACAGTACGCGCGGCACATCCTGGGTTTGTCCATAAAAGGACTCAGGGTAAAAAAGCTCCTTGTCGAGGAGTACATAAGACCGGAAAAAGAGATGTACCTTGGAATAACCATCGACCGCAAAGCGCGCTGTCCCATAATAATGGCAAGCCCGGAAGGCGGTGTGGATATTGAGGAGATTGCAGGGGTATCTCCCGAAAAGATAAAAAAGATGCACATCAATCCCCTCACAGGACTGCATGATTACCAGGCAAGAGAGCTCGCATACTTCCTGAATAGGGGTGGGGAAGCGCAAATAATGGACATAATTCGAAAATTGTACAGGGTATTTACTGATCATGATTGCACTCTTGCAGAGATCAACCCGTTAGCCCTGACAGGAAATGGTTTTATCGCGCTTGATGCAAAAATGAATATTGACGAAAATGCCCATTTCAGGCAAACTTTCACGGAAGAGGATGATGACATCCCCACCGCGACTGCAAGGAAGAACGGGATGAGCTATGTAGGTCTTGACGGGGATATCGGGTGCATTGTAAATGGCGCAGGACTTGCAATGGCGACTCTTGATATGATAAAGCACTACGGCGGTGAGGCTGCGAATTTTATGGATGTGAGGGCTGGGGCGAATGAAGAGCAAATGAAATTAGCGCTGAGGCTTGTATCTTCCAACATTAAAGTGAGGTCGATCCTGATCAATATTTTCGGAGGCATTACAAAATGCGATGAGGTCGCCCGCGGAATCATCGATTCAGGAGTTACTGTGCCCATT
>JAQUNZ010000007.1 GCA_028717345.1 Candidatus Methanoperedens sp. | reverse complement strand
CTCTTCTAATGCTTCTTGGAGGACGTCTTTGATCTCAGCAATAAAAGCATTCTCGATACTTCTTCCATCTTTCAGATTGTTGTCTCTTAACCAGGTTCGCGCCTGTTCCCTTGTGAATAATTTTGCCTTTTTTTCTCGACTCCTATAATATTTGTTTTACATTATAGAAGTTTCAGCAAAATTGATTACACTCCCATATAACACTTATTCATCAACACGAAATTCAACCGTTCTCATCATTCAAAAAAAGCTATTCCTCGCCTCTTCCTCCGCTTTCCTTATAACATCCTTTACCGGAACACCTGACAAACCGGCAGCCTTTTTGCAGTCCTCAAATTCCGCAGATATGTTCAAAAGCACACCGCGCAAGTCCCTTGCGATCTTTACCGCTATCGTGAATACCCTGCCGTTTATCTTAATTTCCACCTTATCCATCTCCCTCTCTGCTATCAGCCTGTGCTTCACAGGTATTATCCTTATCCCGAGCGAACCTGTCTCCTCTATCATTTTCCTTGCAAGAGCATCTGAATCCTCAGGCTTTGCTATCACCTGAATGATGCTGCCGCTTCGCCCTTTTTTCATGGTGGCAGGTATTATGCATACGTCCTTGGCTCCTGCTGCGAGAAGCTCATCTATCAAATTCCCCAGCACCTGACCCGTGACATCATCCACGTTAGTCTCAAGCATCTCTATGCTGTCTGAGATAAGCGCCTCGTCAATTTCCCCTTCGATCACCCGCAGGACATTGGGAACAGCGCTCTCCATGCTTCCTGCCCCGTAGCCGATCCTTTGTGCTGTCATCCCCGGGCATGCGCCCTTCTCATTCACGAAATGAGCAAGTAGCGCCGCGCCAGTCGGGGTGAGAAGTTCACCTTCAACAGGACCGAGCCGCCAGGGCAAAGAATATTCCTTTAATATCTCAAGCGCGGCAGGTGCAGGCACAGGGAATTTCCCGTGCGAGAACTCAATGAATCCTTCACCCACAGATACTGGGGTGCAATATATCCGGTGATCCTTGAGATCGAGGTCATGAAATGCAGTACATGCTCCTGTGATGTCAGCGATCGCATCTTCCTGCCCAAGTTCATGGAAGTGGAGTTTTTCAAGCGGCACGCCGTGTATCCTGGACTCGGCTTTGCCAAGGATGTTAAAGACCGAGACTGCATCCGAAATTACATCATCGGGAAGTGATAGTCCATTGATGCGCCTGATTATTTCAGAAAGTTTCAGGGTTCCATCTTTTTTTGTGGAAACATTGACCGCGGTTGCAGCTATGCCTTTTTTGTTTGTTCTTGTAACCTCTACTTCAACGTCTGCCGCGCTTTCCATAGCTTCCCTGACCTTATCCGCATCAGCTCCAAGGTCGATAAGACATGCTATCATCATGTCGCCTGAAGCGCCGGAAAAGGGATCGAACAGAATTGTTTTCATATTTATCTTATCTAATATGCATCAGGTTGAAATCAATTTATCTTTTTGCATCATTAATTCTGTTTTTTTTTTGCTGTATGCAGGATTTTTACTTCATCATTATTACTATTAGCATAATTAGATAGCAAAGACAATGGGCTTCAGGCGCCTGACCTATAAACACTGTCTTGACCTGTAGAAGAAATAACCAATAATTCCGATCGTAATTATCGGCGAAATAAATTCAGGGATCTCAACCCCGAAGCTGTTAAGCACCATTATGACCCCCAGGAAGAATATTGAGTACATGGCTCCATTCTTTAAATAAATATACCTCTTTATCCTGTCAATGTTGCTTAACGTTAATTCTCTAACAACAAAAGCCCCTATGCCATTACCGATCAGTATCAGCGGAACAGAAAGCGTGAACGCGAACGCTCCGACGACTCCATCTATGGAGAAAGTAGCGTCGATCACCTCAAGATAAAGTATCTTACTCCAGTCGCTCATGCTCGAACCCCCCATGAGCTGTTTTTCATGCATTTCTGCATTCTGTTTGAAACCATGGGTAATAAAGAAAGCTGTAGATCCGATGACCGCTCCAAGCGCCATTGATGGATGCCGCTGTAAAGATAACCAGACGATTACTGTCAGAATTACGGAAACTATCGCATAGAACCATACTCCATGTTTATGGAAAAACCTCTCTCCGCGAAGACCGTAATTCTTCGCTTCAATGAACAGCCAGTGGAAAAACAGGAAAATAAGGAAAACTCCGCCCCCAACAAGCAGGAAAGGTGAAGCTTCTTCTATTTTATTCTTTATTTCCTCATTCTCACCAAGAGTTGCGATAAGAGCCTGGACAGGTCCGATATCCGGGGTGTTCATCCATACGATCATCCAGGGCAGCATCCCCCTCACCACAAATACCGCAAAAAACAGACCATATATCAGGAACCACCGCCTTGCTCTCTTTGACATAGTTGAGAGCACTTCTGCATTGATAACAGCGTTATCGATGCTGCTTATGGTCTCAAACAGGATAAGACCGACAATGACGAGAATGATTGATATGATTTCCATTTTAACTCAATTCTTCCATTCGTATTTTTTCAATTATGCGCTCCCTTAGCTCAACAAGTTCCCTGCTGAACTCAACTGGATATACCGGTGCGCCGTCAAGTTTCTTGTATATGTCTGGCAAATTCGAAAGATTTTTCCCGGCATTATTTCTTATTTCTTCAAGTGAAGGCATATTGCATATGACCTTTCCTTTTTCAACGATTTTTTCCAGCAAAGGTAAGGCATCATATATATGCTCTTCGTCCAGGGAGATAACATCCTTAATGAACTTTCCTTTTTCAACGATCCGCCACACGCGTTTTTTTCCAGGCAGTGTTGCTTTTATCGTATCATCCGAGAGCTTCATCTTTGGCATGTGCCTGCTGTGCTGCACTACATCAGAAAGCTTATAGATACCATCAAGCGCGGGTGTGGGTCGTCCTGTTACAAGTTCAGTCCCAACGCCAAAAAGGTCAATCCTGGCTCCTTTGTTCACCAGTTCATCGATTTTCCATTCATTAAGGTCGCCGCTTGCAACTATTTTCACATATCCAAGACCTGCATCATCAAGTATCCTGCGAACATGTTTGGAGAGTTCTGCCAGATCCCCGCTGTCAAGCCTGACGCCCATGAGCTTTTCTCCCCTTTTTTCAAGTTCTTTCCCCACGATAACAGCTTTTTTAGCGCCTTCAATACTGTTGTATGTGTCAATAAGAAGAAAACACTTTTTGGGGAATGCTTCTGCATAGGCGCGGTATGACTCGATCTCATGATCGAAGCTTGTGACAAATGAATGCGCCATGGTGCCAGAAACAGGGATGCCCAGTTTTTTCCCTGCCAGCACGTTTGACGTGGAGGCACATCCGCCTATATACGTCGCGCGCGTGGCTTCAAGATGCCCGTCCCCCTGCGCCCGCCGCAGACCGAATTCAGCTATCGAACGCCCCCGGGCTGCATATACTACCCTTGATGCTTTCGTGGCGATAAGGGTGGAGAAGTTCATTTTATTGAGAAGAAATGTCTCAATGAGCTGCGCTTCCATTATTGGTGCAGTCACCCTGATTATTGGCTCAAGCGGAAACGCGATGCTGCCTTCTGGCATTGCGAGGATATCTCCTGTAAACCTGAAATTCCGCAAATGCTTGAGAAATTCTGCGTCAAATCCCTGAGTTCTCAAATATTCAATATCATCGTCCTCAAACCGCAGGTTTTCGATGTAATCAAGGACATAAGATAGCCCTGCTGTTACAAGGTATGAGCCAGATGGGATTTTCCTTACAAAATAATCGAAGGTGGCTTCAGGATCGTGCCCTGACTTCCAGTAAGCCTGCATCATTGTGAGCTGGTAAAGGTCGGTCCGAAGCGCCTCGCTCATGTAATTAATTATGGGGGATAGATAATTAAAAGTATCTGAAATCCTTTATCAGGGGTTCATGAAAGCAAAACTCAGAGGACATCATCTCATCTGCCTTAATTTTTTCAGGGGCGAGGGCTATTCAGAGGAATTTATCAGGAATATTTATTCTGTTATCGGAAAGGAGAGCATAGAAATCGTCACAGGACCGGATGATGTCTGTGCCACGTGCCCATTTTTAAAGGATGACTGGTGTAATAATCCGGATTATTCGGACGATATGATACAATTTCAGGACAGGGAAGCACTGAGACTGCTTGGATTCAAGCCTGGAATGAGGGTTGATTGGAAGATGATAGCCGATAAACTTCCAGGGATTATAGAGGTGTGGAAGGCTCAATTTTGTGGCGGATGCGGATACAGGAAGGTATGTTTTGGGTGATTCCTATCAACACTTTGTGCATTCATATACAGCCATGAAGCCTTCAAAATATTCTTTTTTATCGATATTGAATCCCGCTCTTTCAAGCAATCCTTCCATTATCCATCCCAGTGTTGAATATTCCTCCCTGACCGCGGTTTCGGCATCAACTGCCATCTCATTACCCGCAGTCTCCCTGAAGAACTCGATAAATCTGTTGAAAAAATCCTCATAATTATTAATATCGAAAGTATACACAGTATCCTTTAGGTAAAATCTCCCACCCTGTTTCAGCAGGGCGCATATCCGCCGCAATGCAATCAATTTCCAGAAATCCGGAAGGTGGTGAAGCGCCAGCTGCGATACCACTGCATCAACCGGCTCTCCTGAATGTTCATAGGTCAGGAAGCCGGCGTTATGGAACTCGATGTTCTTTACATTCTTCTTTTTCGCTTTTTGCCGTGCAAACTCCAGCATAGGCAGGGAAACGTCTGCCGCTATGATGTTTTTGCATCGTCCCGCAGCCGCGATCGTAAACTCACCTGTCCCGCATCCTATCTCAAGGAGTGTCCGGTCTTTTGTAATATGTAAGGAGTCAAGGATCTTTTCGGTTTCTGACCTGATATCCCTGATTTTCCGCATGCGTGCATCGTATGCTTCTACTTCCTTTGCGTCTGCATAGTCCGTACCGACCTGCTTCATTTCATCGTAATGCCATCGTTGATTCATTCTCAGTTCCCTTACTTTTCCGCAATGATCTTTTTAATAATCACTGCCAGCCTTTTTATTCCTTCCTCTATCTTTTCCTCATCCGAGTTTGAAAAATTCAATCTCAGTGTGTTCTCCCCTCCCCCGCCTACGTAGAACGGGCTTCCGGGCACGAACGCTACATTCTCTTTTATTGCGCGGTTAAATAGTTCCATTGAGGAGATATTTTCAGGAAGCGTTATCCACAGGAACATCCCTCCCTCAGGTTTTGTACATTTTATTTCCCCGGGGAATTGTTCTTCTATCAACGATACCATCAGGTCTCTCTGCTTTTTATAGGCTTTTCTTATCTTCTTGATATGTTCATCAAGGTCGTTATCAACAAGATACCTGTAAAGGATCCTCTGCGAAAGGTAATTCGAATGCAGGTCAGCAGCCTGCTTTGCAACGATCATCTTATCAAGTATCTCTTTCCGGGCGCATATCCAGCCCAGCCTGAGACCTGGCGAGACTGTCTTAGAGAATGAGCCGAGTAGAATAGTGTTCTCTTCAAGGTAATTCCTGACAGAAGGCAAATCCTCTCCCATGAATCGCAATTCGCCATACGGGTCGTCCTCAACAAAGATGGAGTTATGATCCCTGAGGATCCCTGCAAGCTCTATTCTATTCTGTTTCGAATATGTTATCCCTGATGGATTCTGAAAATTGATCACGGCAGAAAACATCTTTATATTGTGCTCTTCGAACGTTCTCTCAAGGGAAGCAGTATCTATTCCGTCATCAAACAGGGGTACGGAATGGAATGCAGGTTCAAACATGGAAAACGCCTGGATGGTTCCCAGATAACCAGGGCGCTCAATGGCAACATGATCTCCTTTGTTCAGGAAGGTTTTGCCTATCAGGTCAAGGCACTGCTGCGACCCATTCGTGATAAGTATTTCATCCGGGCTTATTTTCAGCCCTTTTTTCTCAAGATATCTCTTCGAGATAAACTCCCTCAGAGGCAGATAGCCTTCAGTGGTGCTGTACTGGAGGACGTTCTTTCCGTCTTCCTCCAGGACTTTTGAAGCCGCATCTTTTATTTCTTTTACAGGGAAGAACCTGGAATTGGGGAGCCCGCCTGCGAAGGATATGACCAGGGGGTTCTCTGTGACCTTGAGTATCTCCCTGATAAATGATTTCTGGGTAGTGAGTATCCTGTCTGCAAACAATGTGTTCATTTTTATCAATCCCTTATATATCAGCCCACTCAGCGGCGCTGGATGCTGCCACTCCTATTTTTTTCAAAGTATAATAAATTATGCGAAGCCATTTTCAGGCGCGCCGCAGGGTCATCAAAATTAACCTCTTTTGGGTCAAAATGCGATCTTCTGGTTACATCCTTTGAGGACATATTTTTCTAAAAATACGCACGTACCTTTTTAAACCCCTCCCATAATAATATCCCCCATGCACATCCCTGAACTCCTTGCCCCTGTCGGCAGCAAGGAATCCCTCATCGCAGCAGTCGAGAACGGCGCAGACGCCGTGTATTTCGGCGGCACGCTTTTCTCCGCTCGCCAGTACGCTTCGAACTTCGATCGTGAGGAGCTTGAATGGGCTATCGATTACGCGCATGCAAGAGGCGTCAGGGCGTATGTTACCGTAAACACGCTCATCAAGGATTCCGAGCTTGAAGAGGCAGCCAGCTACCTCCACTACCTCTGCAATTGCGGCGCCGATGCGGTCATTGTGCAGGATATCGGCATCCTTCAATTATTGCGGGAACAGCTTCCAGAGCTTCCGGTTCACGCCAGCACCCAGATGACGATCCACAATGCAGAAGGCGTAAAGTTCCTTCAGGAAATTGGTGTAAAGCGTGTGGTTCTGGCGCGTGAGATGTCACTTGATGAAATAAAACGGATAAAATCCGAAACCGGTATGGAAATCGAGACTTTTATCCATGGTGCCCTGTGTTTCTCATATTCTGGACAGTGCCTCTTGAGCAGCATGATAGGCGGCAGGAGCGGGAACAGGGGATACTGCGCCCAGCCGTGCAGGAAGAAATATCGGGCAGGCGAAGTTGAAGGCTATCTTCTCAGCCCGAAAGACCTTAACCTGAGCGAACACATGCCGGCTCTGATCGAAGCGGGTATCGATTCATTCAAGATAGAAGGAAGGATGAAGCGCCCCGAATACGTTGCTGGCGTTGTACGGGTTTACCGCAGGCTTATCGACAGGTATATTGAAACACCTTCCAGGTTCCGGGTAACAGATGAGGAAAAACACACGTTGCGGCAGTTGTTCAACAGGGGATTCACTACCGGGTACTTTTTCGGGAATCCTGACAGCGAGTTGATGAGCCGACAATATCCACATAACCGAGGAACTGAACTTGGCATTGTGGTTGATTACGAACCCAGGAAAAAGATGGTGTTGATATACCTCAACGCTGCGCTAAGAACCGGGGATGGTATTGGTTTCGGGGCTAGAGAGGCTGGAGTTACAGTAGGGAGTATGTTCACTAATAATAGAAGTGTGAGGTCGGCATATCCCGGTTCAACTGTAATGGTGCCAATGGACTATGAAATTGAATCAGATGATGTGGTTTTCAAGACTTACGATTCCCAGCTTATGACTTCGCTTGAAGTGAAAAATATTAGAAAGATCCCGGTAAGAATGTCATTCAGAGCGCATATTGATGAACCTGTTGAACTATGGATTAGCGATGGAGATAATGAAATCAAGATACAGGGCAGGAGCGTATGTATTGCAGATAGAAGTCCTGTTTCAAAAAGTGCGATATCAGATCAGTTAAAAAAGCTCGGTAACACTATTTTTGAAGCGCGGGATATTATGTTTGAAATAGATGAGAACATCTTCATACCTGTTTCAGAGATCAACTCTCTTCGCAGGGAAGGGATTGATAGACTTTTTCAATTACGCACTCAAAAGTGGAAAAGACAATGTCACAGACCCATGATTTCAGTCGGGCAGAAGCTCGTTAAACCAGGAAATCCCATTTTATCTGTAAATACGGGCTCCATCGAGTCTTTTAAGGCTGCGGTTGACGGTGGTGCAGATGTGGTTTATACAGGTGGTGAAGAATATATCGATAGCAAAAAAAATAATAAACCGCAGATAAACGCAGATAAACGCAGATACGTTGAAGATTTGTTTTTTCGTGATGAAATTGAATATGGAAGAAAAAAAGGTGTTAAAGTATTTTTAAGTACGCCGAGGATTGTAAAAAATATCAATGAGTTATCTGATTTTTTTTCACAGCAAAGAACGCAATGGTCGCAAAGTGATTTAGCTCCTGATGGTTTCCTTGTTGCAAATCCTGGTGTCTTATTTCATCTGAAGAACCATAACTCTACAGTGCCTGTAGTCCTCGATTATTCCTTCAATGTCATCAACAGACTTTCACTGGAATATCTTTCAAACTACAGCAACAGGATAACTCTTTCGCCTGAGCTCACGCTGAAAGAAATAAAAAATATGACTTCATATGGATCAACAGAGTGTATCGCGCACGGAAATTTCCCACTCATGGTCTCGGAGCACGATCTTGCCAGAGGGCTATTTCCAAAAGGTGCTGGCGAAGTCTGCCTTAAAGATGAAAAAGGTTTTGCCTTTCCAGCGAAAACCGATGTGCATGGACGAACATATATCATGAACTCGCGCGAGCTTTGCATGATTGAACACGTGCCAGACCTTATAAAAGCAGGAGTTGATTGCCTGAGGATAGAAGCAAAAACGTATGACAGGGAAACAACAGAACGAATAACCAGGGCATACAGGGATGCAATAGATAATTGTTGCAAGAAAAAATGCAGTGATCTTGGTGAATACACAACAGGTCATTATTTCAGAGGTGTGTTATGAAAATATTCTTTGCAGGTTCGATTCGAGGCGGGCGCCAGTTGATGCCCACGTACCAGTACATCATCCGCTTCCTGAAATCCAGGAATTACACCGTCATCAGCGAGCATGTGGCTGCTGAAGGTCTTGAAAAAGTTGAGGCTAGAATGACGGAGCAGGAGATATATGAAAAAGACGCGAACTGGATAGAAGAAAGCGATTGGGTTATAGCTGAGATCACAGTCCCATCTATTGGCGTGGGATACGAGATTTGCCATGCTGCCAAGCATAAAAAACCTGTGCTTTGCCTGTATGAAGCTGGAGCAAGGGCATCTGCAATGGTGCTTGGGAATAGCACAGGGTATGTAACCGCAAAGTCGTATTCTGATAAAAAACAGCTTGAAGAAATAATCCTGGATTTTTTAAAAAAAAGAAAGAATATGTGATGTGAAAATCACATCACGTTATATTTTACTGACCGTCCATGAATGGGCTCTTGACACCTGTCAATACTGCCATTACACGTACTCTGCCTGTGAGCTGGTCATCGACCTTTGCGCCCCAGATAACTCTCTTGGTATTCGGGACTTTGTCCATGATCAATTCTCCAGTTACTGCGACCTCTTCGAGTGTCATGTCTTCACCGCCCACGATATGAATAAGCACACCGTATGTGGCTGACATGTCCGAGATATCAAGCAGCGGCACTGCAAGCGCCTGGGAAACAGCTTTTACTACTCTGTCCTCTCCGTCGCCTTCGCCTATACCGATCGAAGACACGCCGCCTCTTTCCATGACCGCGCGAAGATCTGCGTAGTCAAGGTTGATGAGCGATGGCTGAGTGATCGTTTCAGTAATGTTCTTAACGAATGCGCCGACCAGTGCGTTCGCAACAGCAAGTGCTTCTTTCAGCGGGAGATTCCCTGCTACTTCTCTCAACTTTGAGTTATCGATAACTATAGTTGAGTCGCAGCTCTCTGAGAGCGCCTGAATTGCTTCTCTTGCTTTCTCTCTTCTGAACTGTTCGATCTTGAATGGAATTGTGACACACGCAATTGTAAGTGCTCCGATCTCTCTTGTGATCTCAGAAACTACAGGTATTGCTCCAGTACCAGTTCCTCCACCCAATCCGGCTACAAGGAAAACAAGATTTGTTCCCTCTAATTCTGTCTTAAGTTCTGAAAGGTTCTCTTTTGTTGCCTGGGCACCCATTTCTGGGTATCCGCCGCACCCATGACCCTTGCATAACTTCTCTCCGAGCAAAATCAATTTATCAGCTTTTGTCATTGTACTAAGATGATTAACATCAGTATTAGCTGCAATTATCCTGCCGCCGGCCATTCCTTTTTCCGCAATCCAAGTCGTAATATTACATCCTGCGCCACCGAGCCCGACTACGGCTACAGATGGTTTTGATGTTTTTACAAGCTCTGCTAACTTTTCATTGACCATATTTATTAGCCTCCTTGACTAAAATTTGTGGCTACTATATTTACATCTTTTAAGTATATAGTATTATTGATGAACCGTGCTGTAATCACGGTTTATTTCTGTTTTGGAGGCCAGTTCTTTTCCATCCAGCCAGGGATTCTGCCAGAGTCAGGAGGACCTATCATTACGCGAAGTCCGGTAACATCCTCCACATCTCCCTGAAGCCGCGCTGCAAGACCGGGTAATATCAATGTACTGTGCGTTGTTTTTTCCTTTAGATCAAAACCTGCCTTCTGGAAGGTATCATTTATCTTGGCTGCTGTGAGCTGCCCTCCTGCCACTGCTGCCTCGACTCCGATACCGTCAGTATCCACAGCTGCAAGATAACAGTTTATCTTGTTGGAAGAAAGGTCGCTCTCCACAGTATAATATGTCAGGGCAAAATTGGTCGTGACGATAACTGGAGAATCCTTTGTGGGAGAACCTACTTCATTCACGCCTGGCGCTACTTTAACAGGCGTCCTGGGGTCTGTGTAAATAGTATCACGAAGGTGTACCTCTGGAAGCATTGCGTAAGGCTCAAGGCTGTGGAGTATCATTATGTCGGCGTATCTTACTATGAACACAGAAGCAAGCACTGTTTCCCAGTACGATGCTGTAACAGCGTCCTTATACACAAGCCAGGCATTCAGGGGAACTGACATGATGGGATATGCAATATCTTTCTGCCCTTCCTTTATCCCTGCGCGGCGAAGCTTGACGAAACGCTCGAAGCTCTCTTTCAACTGCTTTCCCTGCGGGTATGTGCCAGGATCAAGCACCAGATCTTTTATACCGATCTCCTGGAAAGTCAGTGCAAGCGATTTTAACTTATCAAGGTCAGGTGAGAAGAGGACGACCGGGACTTTGTAATTTAGAGCAAGTTCAGCCACTTCCGCCCAGTTCTTCTCTGTTGCAGCATAGATAAGCGGTCTTCTGTCCTTTACAATCTCAAGTGCTGCACGAAGAGCAGCCGGATCAAATGAACACAGGACTATTGGAAGTTTAGTTAGCTCTGCAACCTTTTTTACGGCTCCTGCGAACTTCAGGGTGTCGCCTGAAACACAACGTACTGCCACCATTTCTACTTTCAGGAACTTTCCGACATAGAATTTCCTGAAGTTTGAGATCTTATTAACCCTGTCAACAAGTTCCTGTTCAGGCATCGTATCCCATACATCATAAGCAAACGCTGTCGGGTTAAAGAAAGTCAATTGATGGCGATACATGACATCGTCCCCCCCGATCCTCTTTGCATGTTCTCCAACGCCTATCGTGACTTCCCGTATCTCAGGAGCAAGCAGCGTCTGGAGTTCCAGGTATTTTTTCTTGTATTCGTCTTTCAGCAAAGGAGAGCAGTCATCAAGTTTCTTTGACCTGTCAATAAGATGAGCCGCAAAAGCCATGCATGTGGCATCGCCGCATTCTGCGCAGTTTATCTGGGGCAGGTACTTGTAAACCTGGAGCGGGCTGTTAAGTTTCATTAGATCACCGCCGATATCCAGTTCTCAATGTTAATTGGTTCTGTTTCCTTAGAACCATACAGCGTCTGGGTTATTTCCTTCAGTACCTGAACCGCTGTCGGATGCATCATCATGAAAAGGTCATTCCCTGCAAGCGATAATGTCAGCCCGGTTATTATTTCCCATATTGGTCCCCTGTATTCTCGCGGTCCCCAGTCTGAATCTTCCTTAAGGGGCGAGGATACCATCCAGGATTCGCGCGCGCCCCATGCGTTAGTGGTGCCGCTTGACATGGGGAAATTAAGCTCTGCATCTCCGGTAATGCCAGCAAGCCTGATCCTTTCCATGTTGGTGTAAGCATAATCCAGCCCGTATCCGAGCGCCGCAGTTGTGGGATCCATAATTATGTTCTCCCGCGCCACTCCGCACTGTTTCATGAGTTTGCGGTTTAATTCCTTCTGCGCATTTATCTCAAGCTGCGTCCATGAAAGAACGACATGGTTGTACTTCTTGGCTGCTTCCGCGATCCTTGCATAATCAAGGTTCAGGCTGGCTGATGCAAGAAGACATCGTTCGCCTTCAGCGGCTTCTGCTGCTTTTTCAAGAACTTCCGGGTCTTTCTCAGGATTCCCTGACCCGCCGATAACTATTGGCACATCTACTGCCTGAAGGACTTCTTCCACGGTCTTTGCCGCTTCTTTTGGCGAGGTGTCCTTGATGTTCGGGTCTGTACTGATAAGATGTATCGTGACCATATCTGCCCCGAAATCCCGCACCACCTTTTTTGCCCATTCTGCAGGGCTGTTTATAACGTCCTCATAGTTTGACTTTACAGCTTTTGCCATGTTTATTGGCATATCGAAAACATCCATTGTTATGTGGTTCCTGTGAGGCATGGGTTTATCAAAATAATAAGGCAGCGCATTCTCTCCACCGAGGGTCACAGTGTTCTTTCGCGAGCCTCCGTCTGAGGATGTGGCGCCAAGGACGACTTCCTGGATAGGGGTTTTCCATTCCTCGTTCCGTGACACGCTGAACTTTGATTCTACCAGCTTGCTTAACCTTGCAGGTTTCTGTGATGCAGTACCCCCGAGCATCTGGTCAACAGGATAACCAAGGATCCTTGAAATATTCATCAGGTGAAAAGCCATCTGTGCGGTCTCGTGTCCCAGCGCATAAGCCATCTGGGGATTAAGACCCGTCTGTCCAAGGTCAAGTTCCACATCGCCTTCTATCCTTACCCCCTCAAGAGCCTCGATATCAAGGCCCCCGAACAGGCTTCCAAGCTCGGAAAGTTTGATCTTTTTTGTCATTATTACATCCCATTTAGCATTATTAATCGTCCCAGATAGGAGTTGCTACATATATATTTTTAGATAAACTTTAAAGATATGCTCATGGATAAATATTTCCGATATTAGCTTAATAACATCCATTAAGGAATCAGAAAAATGAATAAAAAAAGCCCCTACTTCACGGCCTCAGTTGCATCGGTTCTATATATTATTATTCTCGTAATGTTAAAATATTTCCTGCCTTCTTCCAGTATGAGCGCAGGTATTAATATAAAAGAAGAATTGCCAAATCTAATATTTGGGACTATTATTTTCTGGATTGTTATTTTCTTCGTTCATCAGGTACTTGTACGCAGATTTTCTGATTGAACATCAAATCATTTTAAGGTGGAAATAAAATAGTAGAAATAAAATGCTATTGAAAAAAATAATAAATTGGTATAATCCGGATTATAATCCAGCAGTTATACCAAGAACACCTGATTGAATGATGATCGCGACTGTGATTATTACACCAGCCATCTCAAGCGCCACGGCGACATTTCCCTTTTTGAGTTCTTCGAACTCATCGATCCCCTTGGTGAGCTTATCGAGTATATTCAGCGCGATATATATAGCAGCTATCGCCAGTACTATTCCAAGTATTAACTGTACTAAACTTGCCACCAATGCAAAGAGGTCTCCAGCCAGTGCTTTTGATATTCCTGCAGAAACACCGGCTACGCCTGACTGAACAACTATGGCTATGGCGATAAATACTGATGCCACAAGAATGCCTACAGCTACGTTACCTTTGGCAATTTCCTTTTCTTCATCTATTCCTTTTGTAATCTTTCCCAGTACTGAGAAACCAATATACAATGCCACAACTGCAAGTATGATGGCAATGACTAATTGAATTATCCCAATTACTGCCGTTTCTAAAGACATAATTTTCCTCCTAACGCTTAAAGCGTAGATGCTATTAATGGTAGCAGGGTAATATAAAATTATTGTGATTCCTTCACTCAAGAAGCTTCAGGGCTTTGTTCGGAAATATCTCCACACAACCCATACATAAATCGCACTTTTCATGACTTATCCTGGTAATCCCATCGATGCGCTCAATAGCTCTTTTTGGGCATACGTTGTCGCATTTACCGCATTTATTACAACCAATTACAGTAATAAAACCTCTTTCTACCATTCATAAGGTATTTATGTTTACAGGTATAGATAGGTTTTGGACAAAATATGCAAAACACGTGATTAATATGCCAAGATCAATCCCAGAAATGATCCGGGGGGACTTTAAATGCGATGACATCGCAAAATGTATCCTTGGACTTAAGAACATCGATATTGAAACATATAAAACACTTGTCGCAAAAGGACCTATGACCGCGGAAAGTCTGGGGGTTATACTCAAGAGGGAAAGAAGCACAGCATACCGATCGCTGCAGAATTTGATGGGGTGCGGTCTTGTCCGTCGTGAAACCAGGATTATCAGTTCAGGCGGCTATTTCTATGAGTATATCGCACTTGAACCATCAAGGATGAAAGACATGGTTCAGGCAAATATTGATCAGTGGTATAATAAAATGAATACTCTGGTCTCTAACATCGATAAAGAGATTATGAAATAGAAAATACACTTCGGTACACTTCTTCGGTTTTTCCCCTGAATTCTTTCTGGGAATAACCCTGCATGGCTGCTGCCAACATTGCTCCGCCTGCACCCACTCCTTCCTTAACTTCCCCTTTCTCGTACATGCGAAGTCCCGCGATCGCCGACTGGCTAAAACCCGGATCTGAAATATATGATTGGCAGCCCAGTAATTCTGCCATTTCCCTGAAATTGGCGCTTTTATCATTTGCCACAAAACATGTGGTAGCTATCGAAACATCCCTTTTAAGCCCCATAGCTTTGATAACAGACAGCACCGATACCATCTGAGTCCCTCCTGCAAGTATTGTTCTGACATTTAATCCATCAACAAGCCCTGATGCTGCTGCTATCATGGGATCGCCCATGCATTCAACCGCATGAAGCGGCTTTTTTTTCAGGCTGCCAAAAGAGAGACCCGAGGCTTTCATGCCCTCTTCAACGACCCGTTCCTTGATGTCTGAGGGATTATCCGGAAAACTCGAAGATACACGTCCTTTATGACCCAGGGCCCTCAATACTCCCATTGCTGTTGTTGTGCCGCCGGGAACGCTTTCTCCGATCATGACAAAGTCAGATAGTTTAGAAAGTTTTCTTCCAAGGTCTGCTGATGCCCTGTAAATATCTGCGGCATCAGGCACTGCGCGTTCATTCCTGATATCATTGCCAGGGTTTGAGTTAAGATCAATGAATGGTATTTTTGGTCTGATATTTAAGCCTGCATTGATAAAAAGACACGGGATCCCTGTCAGCAGCATAGATGCCCTCGTAAGAACCGCAGGAGTTGGCGCTCCTGAAGGACACATCGCCGGTTCTGAAATACTGAAAACACTGCCTGTCTCAACGAGTTCTGCATCCGCAGCAGGTGTGTAATCAGTCATTTCCGGGGACTTTCCTGCTGCAGATATCCCAGGTATTTTTGCCGTACCCGTGTTCGCAAGGATGCATACGAACAGGGGTTTTTCCGGACTGAAATCCGGATACGGCTCTACCCACATACTCTACAATGCAGTTGAAGCTTCAATATGTACGGATGTAGGGGTCTTAACAAGGTTCCCTACCTTGGCGCCGATCAGATTAGCTATCCCTTTTTCAGATGCTATATCCACTATTCTCTGGGTTATCACGCCATCGAACACAACGCTTGTGATATTTCCATTAACATCCTTTAAGGCTGTAGCAAGGTCACGTACAGGCACTTCCTGGATGATATTATTACTATCATCCAGCATGCGCGCGCTGAGGCTGCCGCTTAACTGGGATATATGTTCCTGGAAAACATTCTGCTTTACCTCTTTAGGCGCCTCTTCCACGACCTGTCTTATGGGTTTTTGCTTTTCAGGTTCAGCGTTCTGCTCAGGCAATTTTTCCGGCTCTTCATTTACCTGTTCTATATCATCTTCACGGGAAACTGCGGGTTCACTCTTTCCCCCCATCTTTTTCCGTGTTGCGTCCATAATGGCAAATCTTCTCTTTTTGCTCACCTGGTAGTAATCGAACGCCTGTTCCACAGGTATCTTCTGCCTGAGTGATTTCAGGATTTCCTTCTGAACGAGTTCTTCAACACCCTTTCCATCAGGTGCACGGGCAATAAAATCTACGTCAGCTACCTGAAGAAGCTCTTTGATTATCAGTTCTCCGCCCCTGTCGCCATCTGTGAAAGCTGTGACTGTCTTTTTCTTGCACAAATCTGCGACTGGTTGAGGGACATTAGTACCGCCTACTGCAATTGCGTTCTTAATGCCGTACCTCAGGAGGTTTAGGACATCAGCCCTGCCTTCCACAACGATGATGGCATCAGAATCAACTACATTAGGACCCATGGGGATATTGTCCTTCCCGTAGTTCATGATCTCTTCGATCCTCAACGATTGCCTTACTTCATCCGTGATCTCCTGGCTCTCAGGCAGCATCTCATCGAACATCTCTGACATGATCTGCTTTGCACGCTCTATCACTTTCTTTCGTTTTGATGACCTGACATCTTCTATTTTTGCAATGCCAATGTTCGCTATGCATGGACCTATCCGGTCTATGGTCTCAAGGCTTGCCGCAAGAACTGCGGTCTCAACCTTGTCCAGGCTTGAAGGAATATCTATGGTTCCCTGGGATTTTCCCATGTTGGATTTAATATTTACCTCAAGCCTTCCGATCCTGCCGCTTTTTTGCAGCTCACGAAGGTCCAGGTCAGCACCTATCAAGCCTTCTGTCTGTCCGAATATCGCTCCGATAACATCGGGGCGCTCAATAACTCCGTCTGCTTTTATTTTAGCATGAATAATATATTTTGTTGTATCTGAATTTTGCATATATAGTACCCTCCCTCAGATTAGCAGTTAGAAAATAGTTCCAGTTTTGGGTAAGACTAAGTCTGGCGTTTTTTGCCTATACTAACAGTTATGCATTAGTATTTGCTTCATTCTTTTGATCCCAAACAGGAAATTATTAACATTTATGTATCGGTTCACGGTATTAGCCGCAAATCCAGAGTGATTGTGAATATCTAACTACTTTTCTATGGATGATTATTGCATAAATGATATTTCTATCTTCATCTATGCATAGTTTCTATAATAGTGCGAATCCTTTAAAAACGTTGTGGTTTCAAAATTTTTATGGGGTTTTTGAATTTATTATACCGTACCGTGCATTTCGTATCTGAGTTTCCCCATATACTTGCTGAGGCTTTCTATGTCCTTGATCCTCTTTTTTACAAGAAACCTTATCCTGCCCCGGATATCTGTATTTGGAATGATGCCGTAAGCCTGGAGGTAGTCTATAATCTTTCGAGCGACCATTCCACCTTTTCTATCCCAGTCCGTTAAAATAACTATGTCCTTCCCGCACCTTGATAACTGCTCAGTTATATCGATCAGGGGCTGCTGGGATGACAATTTGATCTCTCCATTAATACCCAGCGACCGCAGAGATTCCACATCCTTGCGACCTTCAACAATGATTATCGCCCCCATATCTGACATGACCTGAAGTTCCAGAATAAGCTCTTCCAGCTTTTCAAGCCGTTCCATATCCTCAAGAGTTCTGATGTTCATATTTCCATCAGGATTTTAAGAATCTCAGGCATCTTCGCGCCTGTTATCAATAGCGATTTCTTACTGTTAGCAAGACCTGTGATGATCCTGATATCCCTGGAATTAACATGAAAAAGGTCAGATAAGAACGATATAAGCTGTTCATTGGCTTTTCCCTTCTGCGCCCTTTCAGACAGCCGCACTTCGATGCGTTTGCGCCATGGATTATACCCGTGTATGCAGGTAACCTTTGCTCCTGGTGAAATATCAAGGTCAAGCACGACACCTTCACTCGTCTGCCTGACTGCATCTTTCATGACAGACCAATAGGTCTGGATAAATAATAATACTATTGTCTCCATCTTGTTAACCAGAGAGTCGGCTATGAACTCTGTGGTTTTTCAATTTTGATGTAATGCGGATGCATCGATTAGTTTACATCTCCTCAAGCATCGTAAATCCATAAAAAAGATTCTTTTCAACACCATTCATACCTTCAAGGTCGTCCCGTTCTATTGTTACTCCATTCGCCGCTGTCAAATTTCCATCCGCTTTTGCAGATTCATGCAATATTATGGACCCTGAAGTTATTTTGCCAAGTATCCTGCAGTTCCTTCCAACCCGTATTGTTTCCCTCGAATCAAGGTTTCCATGTATCGTGCATCCTGAACCTATGGAAATACCTCCTGTTGTGCGGACACTTCCGAACAGCGTGACGTGATTCCCCATAGACATGGAACGTGAGCGGATGTTCCCGAGCAGGCGGCAGTGGTTACCTACACTTGCGCGCGAAGTGGTCTTTATCATATCAAGGTCCATCCTTGTCCTGTTTGGGATAGACATCACCCTGTTGGCAGGCTCATCCTCTGAGAAAAGATCTTCAAGCGCTTTTTCGACCTCCTCTTCATTCCCCATTTGCAATAGTGCCATCAGATAAAAGAAAATGAACATTATCACGGGGAGAGGATTTCGTACAGTGATCCAGCCTTTTACATCGTAACCGCCGTCAATTTTAACATTGTTCCCCACATCAAGACTGCCTGCAGCATGGAGCTTTCCTTTGATATTTACAAACTCTCCCAGATACGCGTCTGTCTTTGTCCTGACATCACCCGAGATCTCTGACCAGAGATCTATCCTCACATCGTTCTCACATATTATATTCCCGTTTATCTTAACATGCTCCCCCGCAACAACACTGTTTCCTATCAGTCCGAAGCCCAGTTCAGCATAGTTACCTACAAGAAAGTCACCGTCAACTATGATCGAATGTTCTTCCATTACTGTATAATCTGGTATTATCAGTCCCTTCAGTTCAGTAATATCAATGTCTCCTCTTCATTATGATTGCCTGTCATTATAGTTGCAGGGTATCATAAATCTTAATATCATCCAGGGCATTGTACCGGGCATGTGCGAGTTAAAAATAATCTTCAAGGGAAACACAATAATGGAAGATGTTGTGCGAATAAAAGCTGAAGGAAATTCGATCAAACTCTATGGAATGCTTGGAGAGGAAAAAACAGTTTCAGGCAGGATAAAAGACGTCAATATTACAAAACAGGAAGCTATAATAGACGGTTGAATAATCTGGCGGAAGGATAATAATGACGGTGAAAGTTGCAATAAACGGTTATGGAACGATAGGAAAACGCGTGGCAGATGCAGTAGCAGCACAGGATGACATGGAAGTAGTTGGTGTTGTGAAGACCCGCCCTGGTTTTGAAGCGCGAATGGCGCTTGAGAAGGGTTTTGCGCTATATGCTGCAGCAAAAGAGAACACCGATGATTTTAAAAAATCAAAGATCGAGGTCAGTGGGACACTTGGTGACCTGCTGGATAAAGCTGATATCGTGATAGACGCAACTCCAGGGGATACTGGAGAAGAATACAAGAAGCTGTATGAAAAACACGGCGTAAAAGCCATCTGGCAGGGCGGGGAAGATCATGAACTGACAGGATTTTCATTCAATTCTGAAGCAAATTACAGTGATGCTCTCGGAAGACAGTTCGCACGGGTGGTCTCATGCAATACCACAGGGCTTGTAAGAGTTCTGTATGCTCTTGATTCTGCATATGGCGTCAAAAAAGCCCGCATAACTCTTATGAGAAGGGCTGCAGATCCGGGCGATATTAAGACCGGACCCATCAATGCGCTTGTTCCTGATCCGATAAAACTTCCATCCCACCACGGACCTGATGTTAACTCTATTCTTCCTGACATCGACATCACCACTATGGCTGTGAAGACATCTACCACTTTAATGCACCTTCATGGGCTGAACATTGAGTTGAAAAAGACATGCAGCGAAGATGATATCATAAAAGTCTTTTCAGCAAGACCGCGCATCAGGCTTGTGAGCAGCAAAGACAGGATAAAATCCACAGCAGAAGCCATGGAACTTGCAAAGGACATGGGAAGACCCAGGGGTGATATGTGGGAGAACGTGGTGTGGAAGGACTCTATTGCAATCAGCAAAGGAGAACTGTATTTCTTCCAGGCGATACACCAGGAATCAGACGTTGTCCCTGAGAACGTGGATGCCATTCGCGCATTGACAGGTATTGAAAAAGACGGTATGCGCTCAATAAAGAAAACAAATAAAGCTATCGGGATACCCGTGCCAAAAGACACTGCGTAACATTTATCAAGGTTCGCTTACAACTCTTGTCAGATGAGTAAAATATCTTCAGCTGGTATCAGCATTCTTATATTACTGATATTGATCAATGGCGCAAACGCGATTGCAGTAGAGAACATTAAGAAAATTGATGTATCAACGACAGACCTGTGGGATGTCGTATTAAATCCTGAAGGCACAAAACTGGCTTTTGTTGCCATCGATGAAAAGAATTCCCAGCAGATATTTGTGATAAATACTGATGGTTCAGGCGAAAAAAAGATCACCGATGATGCAAATAAGAAATGGGGGCTTGCATGGGGAAAAGATAAGATCGCTTATGTTTCTTATGGAACTGGCGGATTGGAGAAGATATTTGTAATAAACCCTGATGGAACAGGGAATAAACAGCTTATTTCCGATAATACCAGGCAGGGGAATTTTGAAAGATATATGGTTGCATGGGGTTCACCATCATGGAGCCCTGACGGGAAATCACTTGTGTACACATCCCTTGACGAAATAGAAATGCAGAAGATGTATAAAGTCAATGCGGATGGCTCAGGAAAGACCGCGGTCCTTGATGAGATATCCAGACAGTGGAGTCCTGCATTCAGCCCTGATGGAAAAAATATTGTATTCGTTTCATATCCTCCAGAAAAAAATAAGGAAGAACTTTTTATCTTTGATGGAAATGCAGGAAAGCAGCTCACTTTTGATGAAATTAAAAAGAACTATCCTGTATGGGGACCTGATGGAACGATAGTATTTGTTTCATACGAAAGCGTCACATCTTCAGGTGAAAAGCTGTTTGCTATTGATCAGGATGGAAAGAACAGAAGATTGTTCATCAACGAAGATTTTAAACAGCGATACCAATCATTCAGCCGCGACGGCAGGAAATTCGCATATGCAGCGATCGATGCTGGCGGGAATATCAAAATAGCAGTGGGAGACGTTACTGGAATAAAAGCTGTAACAACAACCACAACTATTACCACAGCAGCACCAACGATCGCGAAAACTGCTGTCACACCTGCAGCAACAGCACAAAAACAGGAAAAAGAAGGTAATGGCATCTGGCTCATTATGATTCTTGCTGCTGCAGTTATGTTGTTTCTTGTTGCGATTGCATTAAAAGATTACTTCAAGAAATAGTAAATCCTGTCAAAAATGTTGATTAATAAAATATCAGTCCACTTTTAATGGGAACAAACCTTTTCTTTTTATCCACCAGTATGCAAGCCAGGTGGAGAACACGGTTGATACGATAAGAAGAATTGAATACCACCATTTATCATCAGGTCCCATATTAAAAGCCGGGTTGCTGAATATTGTTGCAAGTGTATTCGGCACAAGTACGGCTGTGCCAAGTATGGTTAGCCAGGTCATGACAAAAGCCAGCCTGTTGTTCAGTATCTGGAGCTGGTTGTTGTAAATGCTCTGGAGCACTTCAAGACCAGAAGCAAGAACATCTGACATGTGCTCGGAAAGCGCGATATGCCTGTTGACATCATCAGAGAGTATGCCCACGCGCGCAAGTAATTTCGGGCTGTCGCTAATCAATTCTGCATCGCCATGGCGCAGTGAATTCACTACATCAAGGGTTGCCCACAGCGTGTCCATGTAGCTGATGAGGGCATGTTTCATGTTATATATCTCAGGACCGATCAATCCTCTCGGTGTGGTTGTATCTGTAAGGATCTTGCTTAATTCATCCCCTTGCGCCTCTATCTCGCGCAGGTGGTCAAAATTCCGGTTGATGTTCTCATCTATTATTCTTGTCAGGATGATGGTTATCTTGTCCTCCTGGATGAGGGTTGGTTTGATCTTTCTCATGAAGGCGTCAGCGTAGCGCGAAAGTCGTATCAGACGATTGACGTTATCTTCGTGTATGGTAAGAATAAGGTCTTTTCTTATCAGTATCAATATGGGGCTGATGAGCACATCGAATTTTTTAACAGCTACTGCAGGAAGCATTAATCCAAGTTCAGTATCGCGGTCTTCATAAGCAGACAGGTAACTCGAGTGAAGGGTTGGCACAAGTGTGGAACTGAATCCAAGAGAAATCGCGATGTCTTCGGCATCTTTTTTAATGTCTTTTACGGGGAAGTTGATCCATGCAACAGATGAATCTTTCAGGAATGTAATGAACTCATGAGGATTATCCCCGGTCATTTTTAATGGTTTACCGCCTGCAACCTGAAGTGATACACAGAAGGCTCGCTTTGCATCCGGCTGTGCCTGAGCATTACTGGCAGGTTCTTTTTTCTCTTCAGTTGCTGGCTTTAATGCGGCTGCTTCCTCAGTCATGCGTCCCTCGAATTATGATAGTAGGATTACTCAAGGTATTAATGCTTTTGCATGGGATGATTTGAACATTAGTAAAAGGCGACGAGAGGGGGACTTGAACCCCCGAGTTCCGATTAAGGAACACAGGGTTAGCAACCCTGCGCCATACCGGGCTTGGCTATCTCGTCAGATTTGAGATGAAGCATGATCTCATTAGAAAACAGCTTTTGGTGTGTCTAATTTACTGTTTGCTATATAACACTTTTTACTTTAACAATGTAAGTAGCGGGCACGCCGGCGGTCGTCGCTCCTTCCACTGTCCAGTGGTCCGTAGATTCGCCTCCGCCCCGCGACCCCATGAGCGATAGTTGTTCACGGCTGGTTTGCTCCCTTCCGGGCCTAGACCTTTTTCCGCGATTAAGATACAGCGACCTTCCTTCAGGAAAACCAATGTATCTACACCAGCCCCATAGGACGGGGTTTCACAGTAGAACCTGCGGGTTGGGCAGCAGTCAAAACGTCTTCTGCCTGGCTTCGCCCCCCGCTAACGACGGTTTCAGGTTACAGGTGACGCCGAGTTACCCGGGCTAGCCCGCCGCGCTAAATTTGTTCTTGCATGCAATAAAGTTATCTCAACGCGGGTTAATTTTAGGATGTGATTCAAATGGAAGAAATAATAGGATATGTTGCAAGCAATCATAAGGCAAGTAAGATTCTTGCAGTACTGGATTCCAAGGGACCGATGGACAGCGCCACAATTGGAAAGACCACACGCATCATCGGTGCAGAAAAGACCATAGAAGAACTTGTAGTAAAAAAATTGATAACAAGTGCCGGCAATAAATATGAGCTGACCGAACTGGGAAAACAGGCATCGCACAGGCTGAGGGGAGTTTAATTTTCTTAAAAATATGGGGCCGCTGAGATTTGAACTCAGGTCTCATGCACCCCAAGCATGAAGGATGGACCAGGCTACCCTACGGCCCCTCATTTTGCTGAACCCGACGCTCCTTTTTTTATCAGGTTCATCAACGGGTGCATCCCTTAAATATCCTGTCAGTATTTGACCTTTTCTGAACTTCGTTATTTGACGAAGTGCCCTTCGTTAGTTTTATATGCTCCTACATCGTTACCCATTAACTTATATGACTGAAAACACAGCCATTGCTTCTGTGCCTGCCCCGTTGGCATCTGGCATAAATGCTACTTATGAAGATATAAGGCACAAGCTTGCCGAGAAAATGGCGGGGGAAATAACATTATCCGATAATCCCGGGGAGACATTAAAAAAGTGGCGAACTGCTTTTGAGATATCACAATCCGACCTTGCATCGTTCCTGAAAGTGTCACCTTCTGTGATCAGCGACTACGAGAGCGGCAGAAGAAAATCCCCGGGCATCTTTATCGTGAGCAAGATAGTTGATGCGATACTTGACATGGACGTGGCACGGGGCGGAGCTAAGATCCGCTCTTACGAGGGCATACTGCGAGGCGATGTCACTACAAATGCCATCTATGATATTCATGAATATCTTTCTCCGATTTCGGTGGAAGAAATGACAAAACTGCTAAAGGGAGAGGTGGTTTACAGTCCTCCTGTCGAACATATCAAACCATTGTACGGATACACGGTGATAGACAGCTTAAAAGCCATCCTGCAACTTTCCTATAATGAGTTCCAGAAGCTGTACGGGTGGAGTTCTGAAAGGGCTATGGTATATACCAGGATATCAACAGGCAGATCCCCTATGGTAGCGCTGCGGGTTACAAACCTGAAGCCAGGTTTGATAGTGCTTCACGGGCTTCCCGCTGCAGAGATCGACCCGATAGCAGTCAAGATCGCAGAAATTGAAAGGGTGCCACTTATCGCTACAGTAATGCCATTAAATGAGCTGATCCAGGCTCTGCAATCCTACGATATCAAACATTAGTTTTTTTAAAATTTCAAATGAGATTGAGGTTAAAAAATGAAATCCGGAATAGTGTCATATGGCGCTTACATACCGCGCTATAGAATCAAGATAGAAGAGATCGCTAAAGTATGGGGCGACAATCCGAACAGTATCATTGACGGATTGATGGTTTACGAAAAATCCGTTCCTGACATGGACGAAGATACCATTACGATCGCAGTGGAAGCAGCGAGAAATGCAGTAAACCGTGCAAACGTGAACCCTGAAAAAATAGGGGCTGTATTTACAGGTTCAGAAAGCCACCCTTATGCTGTAAAACCCACAAGTACGATCGTTGCGGAAGCGATAGGCGCCACGCCGAACCTGACAGCCGCGGATTTTGAGTTCGCATGCAAAGCAGGCACTGCTGCCATCCAGGCATGTGCCGGGATGGTTGAATCAGACATGATCGAACTGGGACTGGCAATTGGCTCGGATGTCTCGCAGGGCGCACCAGGTGACGCTCTTGAATACACAGCCGCAGCAGGGGGTGTGGCATACATAATAGGAAAAGAGAACATCCTGGCAAAAATAGAATCAACGTATTCATTCACCACTGATACACCAGATTTCTGGAGAAGGGAGGGAAAGCCATATCCTGAACATGGCGGGCGGTTCACTGGCGAACCAGGTTATTTCAAACACGTGACCTCTGCGGCATCAGGTCTTATGGAACGGCTAGGTACAAAGCCCTCGGACTATAAGTATGCGGTGTTCCACCAGCCAAACGGTAAGTTCCCGACCCGTGTGGCAAAGATGCTGGGATTCTCAGGCGAACAGATAAAACCCGGACTCGTGGTATCGCGCCTGGGGAACACATACTCGGGTTCATGTATGATGGGACTGGCTGCCATCCTTGATATCGCAAAAGCCGGTGACAGGATATTCATGACTGCGTTCGGCTCAGGCGCTGGCAGCGATGCGTTCAGCTTCAGCGTGACTGACAGGATAGATGAGATAAGGAATGGGGCGCCAAGCGTGGAAGAGCTGCTGGCGAACCCTACTTATATTAATTATGCGACCTATGCGAAACATAAAGGGAAGATCAAGTTGTGAGGTGAAAAAATGCGTGACGTAGCAATTATCGGAGTCGGATGTACAGAATTCGGCGAATTATGGGATAGATCATTCAGGGATATTTTTGTGGAGGCTGGAGTTTCTGCAATACAGGATGCGAACGTCCAGGGCGGAAAGATAGATGCGCTCTATGTTGGCAACATGAGCGGGGGGCGGTTCATCGAACAGGAGCATATAGGCTCGCTGATAGCGGATTATTCGGGTCTTGCTGGCTTTCATATCCCCTCAACGCGTGTTGAGGCGGCATGCGCCTCTGGCGGTCTTGCCCTGCGGCAGGGCATCATTGCAGTCGCATCAGGTTATCACGATATCGTGATAGCTGGCGGAGCTGAAAAAATGACTGATGTTGATGTCGAGACGACAACTGATGCCCTTGCGGCAGCCGCGGACAGGGAATGGGAAGGCGTAATGGGCGCCACATTCCCGGGGCTTTATGCTATGATAGCGCGGCTTCACATGCATAAATACGGGACTACTTCAGAACAGCTTGCTTCCGTGGCTGTCAAGAACCATCATAACGGCACAATGAACCCGAAAGCCCAGTTCCAGAACGAGATATCCATAGATGCAGTTCTAAATTCTGTCATGGTGGCAGACCCGCTGCATGTCTTTGACTGCTCACCCATAACAGATGGCGCATCAGCAGTTGTCCTTGCTCCTGCCGAGATCGCAAAAAAGTTCACTGACACCCCCATATATGTGAAAGCTTCAGCCCAGGCAAGCGGAACACTTTCGCTTCACGATAGACCTGATATAACAACGCTTGATGCCACGGTCGCTGCCGCAAAAAGAGCATATAAGATGGCAAATGTGACCTCGAAAGATATCGATTTTGCAGAGGTGCATGACTGCTTCACTATTGCTGAGATATGTGCGATCGAAGATCTGGGTTTCGTGAAAAAAGGAGAAGGCGGAAAAGCTACCATTGATGGTATGACCGCTATCGGAGGAAAGATTCCCATTAATACGTCCGGAGGACTCAAGGCGTGCGGTCATCCTGTCGGCGCAACTGGCGTCAAGCAGGCGGTCGAGATGGTATTGCAGCTTCGCGGTGAGGCTGGCAAACGCCAGATCGACGGCGCCGAGATAGGTCTTACCCATAACGTGGGAGGCTCAGGCGGCACTGCAGTTATCCATATATTCGGGAGGTAAACATGACTGTTGCAAGATTCTGGAGAAGGCTCAAAAACCTGTACAACCTCATCGGGACGCACTGTGAAAAATGCGGTGGATATTACTATCCGCCAAGGAACCTGTGCCCTAAATGCAGGCGTAGCAGCAGGTCAGTACCGTTTAAGTTCAAGGGATTAGGCGAAGTCGTAACCTACACAATAATACATAGCTCTACAAAAGATTTTGAGAAGCAGACCCCTTACATACTGGCGATAATCAAACTGAATGAAGGTCCCCACCTTACCTCGCAGGTGATATGCGACCATAACGATATCCATATAGGCATGAAGGTAAAATCCGCTTTCAGAAAGCTGGGTGAGGAAAGTGATAAAGGAATGCTGTATTACGGCACGAAATTCGTTCCTATGGGGTCAAGGGATAAATGATAGTCGCACGCAAGCTTAACAAGAATTATGGAAAAACAAGAGCATTAAAAGACCTTGACATTCATGTAAAAAAAGGGACGATCCACGGGCTCATAGGTCATGAAGCTTGTGGAAAGACCACCGTGCTCATGATACTTTCGACACTTGTCAGACCTGATTCAGGCGAGGTCACTATTAACGATATCCCGTTGTCAAAGGGTATGCAGATCAGGAAAATGATCGGCTTCGTTCCAAAGGCACCTAATCTTCCGAACGATCGTACAGCCAGGGAGCTTGTCAGTTTTGCAGCCTCGCTTCATGGGATACATGACAAGTTCATTATTGACAGCGTTATGAAGCAAACAGGGCTTGAAGCTGTTGCCGACCAGAGACTTGACCGCTTCTCACAGGTAATGGAGAAAAATGTTGCGTTTGCGATGGCTTTCGTTCATAATCCTCTTATTTTACTGCTTGATGAACCTCTGGCAGGTCTTGACCCGGTATCGCAAAAAAGGATTAGAGAGTTCCTTCTTGCCTCGGACAAAACTGTCCTTATCACAGGTCATGACCTTGATGCTGTGGATGGGTTGTGCAACAGTGTGACGGTGATGAGAAGCGGCTCTGTTATAATGGATGGTGAAATGGCATTTCTGAGGCACCAGACAGGTAAAGGCGCTGTTGAGATAAAGCTCCTTGATGTGGGGCAGACCCAGAAATTGCTTTTTGAACTTGAAAAGAACGGGGCAAAAGCAAATGTCAGCGGGGAATCTATTTATGTGCATTATGAGAACAATTCAGAGATACCTGGGATTATCAGGATAGCTGCCAATGCCGCTGACATCACAGATGTAAGACCTGTGAAGCTCTCGATAGATGATATTTTTGCAAAGTTCCATCCGGCGGAGAAATAAATATGTTATCTCACATTTCCGGTTTTTTATCCATCGTGTACACTGAAACAAGACGCCTGATAAAAGGCTTTTTGCCAGCGTATTTCTGGTTCGCCCTGCTTGTCAGTATTTCAACTTACTTTGTTTTTGCAGAAAAATATGTGGACATCAGCATCGATCGGTCGCTCATGACTTTGAAATATGCAAATAATCCCATGACAGACGTACTGTTATATACGGTCTCCTTTGCAATAACGTCGTTATCCGAGGTCATGTCAGGTAAGATCCCTTCAATGGTTTTTCCAGTCTCTATCGGTGTAATATTTTTCATATTGTTCCCTTTTATGCTCAGCCTCACCTACATGAGCAGCCAGGTCATCAAAAAAGCAAGCGCGACCATCACAGGAGAAGATGAGAAAAAGACGCTATATATAATGGTGTCAAGTCCGCAAACAAGAATTTCGATATATATTGGTAAGTTCATGGGGCTTCTGCTGATGACGCTTCCTATGATCATTTTCTTTTATTTGATAACTGAATGGATATTTTCGTCGCTGTTCCTTTCAGCATATTCAACATATAACGCAGGAACATTGGTACTTCAGATACTGTTGATAAATGCTGTGTTATTCATATCAGCAGGAATGTTATTTTCTGCATTGTTCAGGAACGAGAAGAAAGCCTCATGGACAGGAAATAAGGTAGTTACGATATGTTCGTTGCTGACGTCTCTCTGGATCTTGATACCATTCCTTGAATTCATGTTGAACCTTACGAACAGCAATACGGATATCCTGTTTTATCTTGAAAAACTGTCCTGGCTATCTCCTTTTACTGCCGGGTTGATGTCGGTTTATCAACCTTCTGTCTTTATTGGCTATCTCTATGTACTGGTATCTGCTTCTATGATATTGTTTTTACTTGGGATGGGTATATTCATTAGGAAAGATTTAGAATATTAAGATAAATGAATGAACATCAAGAAACTAATGCCGTAGATGAACTGGCGCAAAAGATAAGCCCATTATTCTCTATATATGAAATACAGCAACATGAGGGCAAGATATACTTCTTCGGGCTTCCGAAAAAGGATTTCAAATTAATATATGAGGAACTGTGGAATGTTTTTGCTGAAAAGGGTTTTGAATTTTCGGTCAGGTATGAACTGGGTGAGCACGTGCTTATAGCTTCGCCATTCGTTCCTGCCAAAGAGCGCAGATGGATAAATGTCGTTCTGTTGATCGCTACATTTTTTACCACAATGCTTGTGGGGTCGCTGCTTTACGGAGCAAAACCTGAAAGCAACCCTTCTGATGTCCTTAAAGGGATCCCGTTCTCAATAGCCATTATGACCATACTTGGCGCACATGAAGCAGGACACTATTTTGTTGCGAAAAAGCATGGGATGCAAACCTCTCTGCCCTATTTCATTCCATTCCCCAGCCTTATCGGGACAATGGGGGCTGTCATTAAGCACAAGGGTCCCATACCCGGCAGAAAAGCCCTGTTCGATGTCGGGGTGTCAGGTCCTCTGATTGGACTTTTTGCATCCGTGATCGTTACTGTCATAGGTCTTCTTCAGCCGCCGCTTCAGTTAACTCCTGAAGGCGGCGCTATTGCCCTTGGCATACCGCCTCTTTTCGGGTTCATAATGAGTTTTTTTTCTATCCCGGATTCGTCTGTCATGAATCCGATCGCTTTTGCAGGATGGGCAGGGATGCTTGTGACAGCCCTTAACCTGATCCCAGCAGGGCAGCTGGACGGAGGTCATGTGCTTCGCGCCATGATTGGTGAGAAAGCATCACGCGTTTCAACCGTTCTGCCTGCTGTTCTGTTCGTTGCAGGCGCGTACCTTATAATAGTGATGAAAACAGATGGCTTTATGTGGATATTCTGGAGCGCACTTCTGATTTTTTTTTCAGCTGGAGGTCACCCCAGACCGCTCAACGATGATATACCCATTGACAGGAAGAGAATGTTACTTGGGGTTCTCACATTCGCCCTCGGACTCCTGTGCCTGACTCCTGTGCCATTCCAGATGTTGTAATACAATATAATGCATAGAAAAACCACAAATTATTTATGGTAGTAATACTTTAGTGATGTAAATAATACTACCAGTAATAATCAGGTGAAAAAATGTTAGGCGGATTCAGCGAAGAACAAATAAAGCGATACTCGCGTCATATCATACTGCCAGAGGTAGGCGGAAAAGGCCAGAAAAAACTCCTTTCATCAAAGGTTTTATGTATAGGCGCAGGCGGTCTTGGTGCGCCAATAATCGAATACCTTGCAGCGGCAGGCATAGGAACGCTGGGCATCATTGATGACGATACTGTTGACCTGAGCAACCTTCAGAGGCAGGTCATCCATGGCGGCAACGTTGGAAAGCACAAAGTCGAATCTGCAAAGCAGTTCGTTAACAATCTCAACCCGGACACACAGGTAAATACATACATCGAGCGGTTGAATGCCAATAATGTTGAGGATATTTTCAGGGAATACGATATTATTGTTGATGGCTCTGACAACTTCGCTACGAGATATCTCGTGAACGATGCGTGCGTGCTCCTTGACAAACCGCTTTCTCACGGCAGCATCTACAGGTTCGAGGGGCAGGTCACCACGATAATACCGCACAAAGGACCGTGCTACCGCTGCCTGTTCGAACATGCGCCTCCGCCCGGAATGGTGCCGAGCTGCCAGGAGGCTGGCGTGCTTGGTGTTTTGCCCGGGATAATCGGAGTGATACAGGCGACCGAGGTCGTTAAATACCTGCTCGGTATAGGCGAACTGCTCGTTGGCAGGCTTGTTTATTATGATGCGCTCAACATGAGCTTTGAAGAGATCAAGATGCGCTGGAACAAGGAATGCCCTGTATGCGGTGAAAAGCCAAAGATAACATCTATACAGGAAGAGATATACGCAGAATCATGCAGGATATGGTGAACATGACAACAGAACTTGATCTGAGGGGCGAGGTATGCCCTTATACTTTCGTTAAGACAAAACTCAAACTTGAAGATATCGAAAGCGGCGAGGAGCTTATTGTCACCTTCGACCATGCCCCGGCTGTGGAGAACGTGCCGCGAAGCCTGAAAAATGAGGGACATAAGATCATGGGTATAGAGAAGAAAGGCGACCATCTCTGGAAAGTGAGGATCCGCAAGGCATGAAACTGGGGATACTCCTGACCTCAAGCCCTGAGAATGAGAATACGAATACTGTTATTGAAATAAGCAGGGCTGCGCGCGAGCAGGGGCATGCAGTGTCGATTTTCTTGATGTACGACGGCGTGTATAATGTCCATAAAAAAGAGTTCGCACAGCTTGCTGGTAATGGAGTGAGTATCGCGGTTTGCGCGCTGAATGCAGAACAGCGAAAGATCGGAAAAGTTGATGGGATTTTGTTCGGCAGCCAGTATGACCATGCCTGCATCGCGCAGGGTGTGGATAGACTGATCTCGTTCGGGTGATAGAATGAAAAATATCGCAGTGATGGTTAGAAACCTTCCTTTTAACACACGAAGGAACTCTGAGGCGCTTCGCATGAGCGTGGGATTGACGCTTCGTGAGGATAAGGTCACAGTAATTTTCATTGACGACGGCGTTTATTCGGCAACTCAGGCAAAGCCAGAACTGATAAATGTCCAGCCATCAAAAAGGGAATTTGAGGCGCTTTCAATGCTCAAATGCACGCTGCTTGCTGACAAACCCTCGCTTGAAGAACGGGGGATTAAGAACCTGGTTCCGAACGTTAAGCAGGCAGGGCGGGATGAGATCGTGAGAACAATAACTGGCTCTGATATCGTGATACCGTTTTGATTATGAGATTACTTCATATTATCCGGAACCCGAATGATACGACGCCCATCGAAATAGCGAAGGTGCAGAGCAAGGAACATGATGTGGCGCTGCTCCTGTTGCATGATGCGGTGTATATGAAACCAGGGTTGAAAACCTATGCGTGCAGAGATGATGCGGAGGCAAGGGGGGTTACTGCGCATGAATGTGTTGGTTATGACAGGATAGTTCAAATGCTGTTTGAGTATGACAGAGTCGTGTCGTGGTAGGAATTGTGCATCTGTAATGCTATAAACTGGTTACTGCTTACCCAAAATACTATCTACTTTTAGAATTAAATATTGGCATCATGGCAGATAATATCATAATACCAATTACTTCAGATGGCAAAATAACTATTCCCAGAGAGCTGATGGAAAAATTCGAGCTTAAAGACCTGGTGGAAATTGCAGAAACTCATTGCAGCCAGGGGATACTAATAAAAAAGCATGAATAGCAGAATAGGGGTCTGTTAAAAAGGATAAACACGGCTGCGCTTTTAGCCTATATACCCCAGATCCTCTTCTTTTCTCTTCTTTTCCTGCATGTCCTTCAAATACTTATTAAAACCTTCATCAAATTTCTTGGCTTCAATTTCTATTCTGCCCAGATCAATGTCAATGCCAAGAAGCTCGGACACTTTTTTTATTCCGGCATAACATGATTTTATGTCAAGTGCGTCGGGAAAGGCAGTTTCACTGAGCAAAGCCATTCCTTTTATTCCATTTCTTGCCGCATATTCGATAACAAGACCATTTACCCCGCTAATTTGAAGGCTGTTGTCAGCTATTTTCACACCATTGTTCTCTAAAAATTGTAGAAGGTCGGATGAAGTCGCAACACCGAACACTGCCGGCTCCTCAACGTATCCTTTAACCTGCGTTGCGATCACAGTATATATTGTTTCAACGCCACACAGCTTTGCCATTTCGACTATTTTTTCAGAAAGCTCATTATCCTTTGCAGAATAACCAAACTGAATATCACCGTGGAACAATATCAGATTTTCTTTTTCACAGTAATAGAACTTGAAAGGACTGATCCCCCTGTCGATCGGCATAACCAGACCTTTTTCAAAAAACGCTATCGACGGCGATAGATAGGGCATCGGGATGTCTGCGAACAATTCAGGTTTCAGGGATTCGATAAAATAATTGACAGTTGTCTTTGCGACCATTCCCATTCCAGGAAGACCCACTAACATGCGTGGGTTTGACATTGCAGGTTCCTTAATAAATCTTAGTTCCATATTTTTACTTCTTTTCCCCTCTTATTGATATAACTGTCTGCCGTATGGGAATAACCGTCCCTGCTTTCTTGACCGCCTCTTCAACAATATGCTGCAGCCCGAAGCAGCATGGTACTTCCATATTGACAAGCGTGATGGTTTTGATATTGTTGTTCTTCAGTATCTCGGTGAGCTTATCCACATAAAATTCTGCGTCATCAAGCTTCGGACAGCCTATGATAAGCGATTTTCCTGCAAGGAAGTCAGAATGGAAGTTCGGGTATGCAAAAGGTACGCAGTCAGCCGCAACTAGCAAGTCCGAGTCCTTGAAATATGAAGCCTGCGGGGAAACAAGCGTGAGCTGCACTGGCCACTGTCGAAGTTCTGGATTCTGACGCTTCGAAACTCCTGCTGTGGTTTTCTTCTCGCTCCTGAAGTCCACTGCCTGGCTTCCAGGGCAACCGCATGGAATTTCATGTCTTGGCGCGGTTTTCTTTTCCGCAACAAGGTGTTTTTTAACTTCATGTTCATTGAACTCAGGCGCATCCCGTTCGACGATAGTGATAGCATCCTGCGGGCAGTGCCCGAGGCACGCACCAAGACCGTCACAGAACCTGTCGTCCACGAGTTTTGCCTTACCGTCGATGATCTTGATCGCTCCTTCTGCGCAGTTGGGGATACACAATCCACATCCGTTACATTTATCTTCATCTATGAATACGATATTTCTCTTCATATTATCTCATGTAAAGATTGATGTTATAATTAATAAACTTAATCATTGTAAAAAATAGCCTGGGTTTTAAATTTGATTTTAAGATATAGGTAATTTATATATATGATTATGCAAATGTAAGTGCATGCGAGAATTCCTCGACATTGATAAAAGGGACAGGCAGATATTATCCCTGCTTGAGAAAAACCCTGAGATGCCCCAGAGCGATATAGCAGAAAAACTGAAGATATCCCAGCCCTCTGTTAGCGCGCGAATGCATAAGCTCAAACAGAAAGGAGCGCTGGCGCATGTTGTGGGCATGAACCTGAAACAAGTTGACCTCTACATGGCAAAGGTGGACGTGATAGCTAACAATACCTCTTCTGTGCTTGATATCTTTAAGGACTGCCCGTATTTCCTGAATGGTCTCATCGTGTCCGGGAAGCATAACCTGTGCCTCTTTTTTGTAGGTGAGGACATTGCCACTCTCGAGGCGATCGTTGACGGGCACTTGCGGAGCAATCCGCTTGTAAAAGGCGCAGAAGTAAGCATCGTGATCGCTCCTATGAAAGACCTGATACTCCCGATCAAGATGAACTTTGATTTCAGCAGCATGCCGCCGTGTGGGAACGGCTGCAACTGTAAGGATTGTGCGCATCACATATCCAGCAGATGTCTGGGCTGTCCTGTGACAGGCAGCTATAACGGGAAGATATGGAGATGACATGATCAATATCCAGAAATTCAGGATGATAACAAAAAGGCTTAAATCAAAGTATGCCTTTTAAGAGGCTCTGATATGGTATGAGCCGCCATAACTCAGCTGGTAGAGTGCCTGGCTGTTAACCAGGATGTCACAGGTTCGAGCCCTGTTGGCGGCGTTCAAAAGAAATTCAGGGGCCCGTAGCTTAGTCAGGTTAGAGCGCCCGGCTCATAACCGGGAGGTCACCGGTTCAACTCCGGTCGGGCCCATCAATCTATTTTTAATAAAAAGAACTATGTATTTATCAAGCGTAATTTGACAGAATGCTCTCACTTTCATTAACAGGATTAAAGCTTAAAAATCCCCTGATGCTCGCCGCCGGCATCATGGGTACGACCGGAGGCTCATTAAAGAGGATGGCAGAAGGCGGCGCTGGCGCCGTTGTTACAAAATCCATAGGGGTAGGACCAAAGAGCGGGCACAGCAATCCGAGCATGGTGGAAGTGGACTGCGGCTATCTGAACGCAATGGGTCTTCCGAATCCATCTTATAAGAATTTCCAGGGTGAGATAGACATGGCAAAGGAGGGCAGAGTACCGGTTATCGCAAGCATATTCGGAGCAGGCGCTGATGAGTTTTCAGAAATAGCAGGATCGCTCCGCGCCGATGCTTTTGAGCTCAATGTGAGCTGCCCCCATGCCTGTGGCTACGGCGCCCAGGTGGGTTCAGACCCTAATCTTGTTGAGGAGATCACAAAAGCTGTAAAAAGCGCCACAAACACCCCAGTCTGGGTAAAGCTCACTCCAAATGTCACAGATATCAAGAGCATCGGGCTTGCAGCGCAGCGTGGCGGGGCTGATGCTGTTGTTGCGATCAACACAGTAAGGGCAATGGCAATAGATATCGAAAGTGGTTATCCCATACTGGGAAACAAGTTCGGCGGGCTCTCAGGGAGAGCCATTAAGCCGGTGGCGATAAAATGCGTCTATGACCTCTACGAAACGCTTGATATCCCGGTGATCGGCGTTGGCGGGATATCTGACTGGAAGGATGCTGTGGAGTTCATTATGGCTGGCGCAAAGGCGGTGCAGATAGGGTCAGCAGTGGGGAACAATATCAACATCTTCAATGATATTTCATCATGCATGCAAGCGTTCCTGAAAGAAAAACAATGGACTATGAAAGACATATACGGGATGGCGCATAAAAAATGAGACCTGTTAATGCGATAATTACAAAAGTTGTGGAGGAGACCCCGACTATAAGGACGTTTTTCTTTGATACGTCTTTCGAAGTTATCCCGGGACAATTCGTGATGTTGTGGATACGGGGTGTGGATGAGATACCAATGGCGCTCTCATATGAGAATGCGATAACAGTGCAGAAGGTCGGACATGCGACTTCGGCGCTGTTCGAACTAAACGAATGCGACTCTGTTGGAATAAGGGGACCTTTTGGCAACGGGTTCGATGTCAGGAAAGGGCGAATCCTGTTAGTCTCAGGGGGGGTCGGCGCCGCTCCCCTTGCGCCGCTTGCTGAAAAAGCCGGAGCAGAAGGCGCTAAAATTACCACGCTTCTTGGCGCAAAGACGAAAGAGGAACTGCTGTTCAGAAAACGCTTTGAAGCAGTCGGGGAAGTGCGGATCGCCACTGACGACGGCACTGAAGGAAAGCACGGGTATGTGACACAACTGCTCGAAGATGGAAAAAAATATGATCAGATATACTGCTGCGGACCTGAAATAATGATGAAAAAGGTACTCGATAAAGTCACGCCAAAAAAGGCGCAGTTCAGCCTCCACCGCTACGTCAAATGCGGTCTGGGGATATGCGGGGCGTGCTGTGTGGACGGGCTGAGGGTATGCAAGGACGGACCTGTGTTCTCAGGGGATGTTTTGAAGAAGACCGAGTTCGGGGTTTACAGGAGGAATGAGTGCGGGGAGAGGATAGGGGTGTGAGATTGCCCAACTTTTACCCCTGGTTATGACAACAACCATCGGAGCAATATATTACATAAATTCCATCATTCAAACTCTATCGTCGCCGGCGGCTTCGGCGTGATATCATAAAGCACCCTTGCTACGCTTGGTATCTCAGAAGTAATGCGCGACTCTATCTTCCTCAGCACATCCCACGGAAGCTCCATCGCCTCTGCTGTCATCCCGTCCCTTGAACTCACGGCACGCACTGCGATTATCCAGCCGTGAACGCGGTTATCGCCCTTCACGCCTGTCCCTTTTTCGATAAGTGCAGCAAAGGTCTGCCATGGTGCGAACTGCTCCACCAGTTCCTCTTCCACGATCGCGTTTGCAGCTCTCACAACCTCAAGCTTTTCCTCAGTCACTTCTCCGATAATCCTGACCGATAGTCCTGGTCCGGGGAACGGCATCCTGTCAGATATCTCCTTTGGAAGCCCAAGCGCCCTTGCCACTTCACGCACCTCATCCTTGTACAGGTCTGTGATAGGCTCGACAATACCTTCAAAATCAATAACAGATGGAAGACCGCCCACGTTGTGGTGGCTCTTGATACCGCCTTCCGATTCAATCCTGTCCGGATAGATCGTCCCCTGGATAAGGTATCTCGCGCCCAGTTTTCGGGCTTCTTTCTCAAATTCCCTGATAAAAGCCTCGCCCACTGCCTTTCTTTTTTTTTCGGGGTCTGTCTGACCTTTCAACGCGCGAAGGAAATTCTCTTTACCATCTACCACCGTTAGGTTCATGCTCGCGAATATTTTCTTTATCCTTTCAGTTTCCCCTTTGCGCATAAGTCCTGTGTCGATGTATATAGGCGTAAGCTGGTCTCCGATCGCCCTGTGAGCCAGCACTGCGCAGACCGAGCTATCCACACCCCCTGAGAGTGCGATAATTGCCCTGCCTTTCACGTCTTTTTTTATCTTCCCGATGCTGTCATGGATGAATTTATCAACTTTTACCATTCCACTCCTACATATTTTTCCTGCTTTAAATGGTTTTACATGGATCACATATCTTTTAAAAATCTTCCAGCAATAAATGATTTCAAATATGATAAGTGGCTATAGAGTTATGGGAGATGAATATCATGGATTTTGACGATATCGTTACCTCGGCTGTGGAAAAGGTAATACCGAGCGTTGTGAACATTAGCGAAGTAAAACTGATGAAGGATGCATACCTGCATGTTCATCCTGTACCAGGCGTGGGCTCAGGCTTTATAATCGATAAAGAGGGCTGCATCCTCACCAATGCGCATGTGGTACTTGGTTCACAAGAGATAAAAGTGTCTCTGGAAGATGGCAGGACGTTCCCGGGAGAACTTCGTGGCATCGATGTGATGATGGACCTTGCGGTCATCCACATAGATGCAACCGACCTGCCGGTACCGGAGATGGCAAAAAATAACGCTCTCAGGATAGGTCAGATGGCAATAGCGATCGGCAGCCCCCTTGGTCTCGTTGGTGGACCCACTGTAACTGCAGGCGTTGTTAGCGCACTTAACCGCTCGATCCAGACAGAGGCTACCTTCATGGAAGGACTGATACAGACCGATGCTGCTATCAATCCTGGAAACAGCGGAGGACCGCTCATCAACAGTAAAGGCGTGGTGATAGGGATCAACAGCGCCATTATACCTTTTGCCCAGGGCATCGGCTTTGCCATACCAATCCAGCCTGCCATGTGGGTAGCTGAACAGCTCAGGGAGCATGGTGAGATCGTGAGACCCTGGATAAGCATGAATGCAGTTGATGTAAATCCTAAGATGGTGGGTTATTACAACCTGAAGGTCGAAAAAGGAGTTATGGTGACAATGATAGTGCCTGGAAGCGAGGCAGAAAGGTCTGGCATAGAGGCAGGAGATGTCCTTGTACGCATGGATGACGTGCAGATAAACAGCGTGCGCGACCTGATAAAAGTTATGAATAAGCATAAAGTCGGTGACCGTGTCACGGTGGAATTGTGGAGGGGACAGGGCAATATGAAGCTTAAGACCGTTCTTGAGAAGTCACCTTCAATGAGACCGCAAACTCACTGATCATTACTGATTCGATGTGTTCTCCCTGCTTATCAGACCGGCTCCAAGTAATATGAACACTCCTCCAATGACAGTGGCAATAGCGATCGGTTCACTCAGGATGATGAACGCAAAGACCACAGCGCTGACTGGCTCAATCAGGCTTATTATGCTTGCGCTCTGGGCTTTTATGAGCCTGAGTCCGCTGAAATAAAGTATCCCTCCGATCGCAGTAGGTATCAATCCGAACAATATGAGTAGCTGCATGTGATTATTCAGCACATCCATGCTTACAGCAAACGCAAAAGGTGAAAATACTATCAATGATACGATCATAGACCATGTCGCCTGGGCTGTGCCAGAATAAATATCCCTGATCTTCCTTGAAGTCAGTATCATCAAAGCGAATAATATGCCAGAGGCAAGTCCCAGCGCCACACCGATAATATTTATTCCATTCAGGGTCTGGGGCTGGACCACCAGAACCACTCCGGTTATTGAAATCATAAGCGCAATAATACTGCGGCGCGTGATATTCTCTTTCAGCACAATAGGTGAAAGGAGTGTGACATATATAGGCGTGGTATAAAGCAGTAAGACTGCGACAGATACCGTGGTGTACCTGATGGAATAAAAATTAGCCATCACAGCAGCAGCCTCGAATAACCCCAGCATAAGCAGGTAGCTCTTTTTTTCCGTGAGTTTTAACTCAAAAAACCTGCCTGAGAGAGCAAGATACAGGGTTATTGCACCGAGCGCGAAAAGAAGCCTGAAGAAAATTATTGAGCCGATCGGCATATCTGTGATGAGCTTTATGAAAATCCCTATCAGCCCGTAAAGGATGCTTGCTGCGATCACCTGGGAGTAACCTTTGAAATAAGACAAATACACCTCAAAATTTCAACAGGCAGCGCCTTATATCCTCTTAATAATCCACTTTACAGGAACGAACATTGAGACCTGTTCCTGATATTTCCTGTATCTGTCCCCAAAGGAAGAAACAAGCCGTCTCTCTTCGATGAACGCTCCAATAATAAGGTACAAAGAAACAAGCACTGCCGCTGCCAGGTCGAGAACAGTCATTTTATTTTTTGTGAATAACAGGATTATTATAGCAGCGTAAAGAGGGTGGCGCATTATCCTGTATACTCCGTCTGTAATGAGCTCGCTATCGATCTTCTTCTTTCTTAGCCCTGCAAATTCAAGCATATCTATCTGAAACAAAGCGTATCCGAAAAGCCCGATGGCGAGGAGGCGTAATAATGTCAAAAAAGGAGACAAATATTCAGGAAGGCTGTAGATAATAGATGTCGAAGATGATGATATCCACCAGACAAGAAAGGCAGGCGCTGCTGTGAGAAAACTGATGATGTTATAGATGATCCTGTAAAATCTGAAATTGTTTTTCAGTATTTTTTCAGCCTTTTTCTTGAAATTATCCGTGGCAAGAACGCTGTGTATTAATGCGAACGCAAGAAAATAGAACACAAAGGTTGTAATTTCATTCATAGCTGCTCTTGATATCCTTAAGGCGTATGGGGATAACTCTCCTTTTTTAAAGATATAATGGGTGATAGAATATATATATTATCTGACATCAATATGATTTGGAGGTAAAAATATGGAGTTGGTTAATTTGAATTAAATTTAAATATATGTTTAAACATATGTTTGCTTATGACAACCAAGACCATAACCATACGCGAAGATATTTACAGAATGCTCCTTTCGATAAAGGGAGCAAACGAGAGCTTCAGCAATTTTTTTGAAAGGATTGTGAAATCCCGAAGAAATATTGATAAACTTAAAGAATTGAGAAGCTCGATTGAATTCAGAAATAAAGAAGCTCTTTTGAAAGAGTTATCTGATAAAAGAAAGGAGCTAAGGTATTGATTCTTGCTGATACTGATGTTCTTATTGAAATTTTCGATAAGAACTCAAATAAAGGGGCAGTCGCTTTGCAGAGAATTGAGGACGCCGGGGAAGATATATCCCTCACATCATTGAATCTTCATGAAATCCTGTATGGTATGTTCAAATATGCTGATAAGCAAAAATCCGAGAGAATAATGCTGCTTGAGGTTGTGGACTTCACGAAAGAAGATGCAGCTCTCTCTGCCCTACTTGAAGTGAAAGCAGAGAAAAAAGGGAATAAGATTCCCAGGTTTGATGCAATGATAGCAGCAGTTGCGATAAATCGAGGTTACAAATTATTCACTTTTAATAAAGACCACTTTGATGGTTTTGAAGAACTGGAATTGTTCTAGCGTAAGTTTATCTCAGAAAAAAAAATGAATTTTCAACGGATTCATTTTCATATTTTTCTTATTTTAACCTTGCTCCAGCCGCAGTCCAGTTGATAGCATTGAAGAAAGCCTCGATATAATCCGCTTTCTTGAGCCCGTAATCTACCATATAGGCATGTTCAAAGACATCCATTATAAGAAGTGGTGTCGCCCCGGAGAGATGTCCCACATCGTGCTCATTTATCCACGTATTAAAGAGCCGTCCCGTTGCTGCATCATGATACAGTATGACCCATCCGATGCCGCGCATTGTCCCTGTGGCTTTGAAATCCTTCTCCCAGTTCTCGTAAGAGCCAAAATCCGCAGCGATCTTCCTGGATAAATTACTGTTTTTATCGATCGGTTTGCCGCCTTTGACCATATTCCCAAAATATAATTCGTGCAGCCTCATACCATTCCATTCCCAGCCGAACCTGCGTTTTAGCTCGGCGTACTCAGGAGCAGTCGTCTTTCCTTCCTTTGCAAGCGCGCTGAGGGTGTCACTGACTTTGTTCGTGTTCGTTACATAGCCCTGGTAAAGGGTGAAGTGGTTCTTAAGCAGAGTGTCGCTCAGACCTTTTGTGCCCAGCAGAGCGTCAAAATTTTTTTGTTCGTATGGCATATTTAAAACCCCTATGATATAGGTTAGTCACTAAGCGTATTATACTTTATCATTCCTGAAACCTATTTTCTGAACTACTTGAATTTTCTTAACAACCTGTTGTAGAACTCAGTCCCCTTTTCCTTCCTTGCAAGCCTCTCAACGATAAGCTCTGGAGTGCTGCGGGCAAGATAATTGTAGCGCGGGTTCCTGTCCACGATAAGATTGAAGTTCTCATCCAGTCCCTTTGCCTCGATGCCGTCAACGCGAATATCATGGTCAGTATTCTTAAGTATTGCCTCTGCAAGATGGCTCACGAAAACACCGATTCCATTATTGTCGTCAAGCTCCTCAAGTATCCCGGAAATTATCTTTGCAGATGCGCCAGGCTCTGTTATCGATTCCATCTCGTCAGCAAGGACTATCTTGCTTTTTCTGTTCGCGATAGATGAGAAATTCCTGATAGTGCTCTCAAAAGCCCCGGCGTCCATAGTACCTCTGGACTTCCCGAAATAATAGAATTCCTCCACCAGCCCTATCTCACAATGCTCTGAAGGAACAGGAAAACCCATATGAGCCAGTATAACAGCCTGCGCCAGCAGTTCGAGCGTGGAAGTCTTCCCTCCCGAATTCACGCCGCTTAACAGTACAACCCTGGCGTCTTTGAGTTTCTTTATACTGCCATTAAAACTTGTCGCCCCAACAGTGTAATTTATCGGCACCACAGCATCAAGAAATAGATTTCTTCCGCCCGCGATCCCTATACCGCTATTGTTCTGTATGACAGGCATGCCCAGGTTGAACCTCCGGGAAAAACATGCTATTGTGTAACCAACATCAAAGTCAAGCACTTCGCGAACGACGAGGGATGCTGTCTCTTTCATTTTTGAAAGCTCGCGCGCGCTGTTTCTTAGAAGGACGAGCTTTCTGGAATTAATATTTCGAAGCAGGTGGTTTTTCAGCTCATCAACTGCGCGCCTGTTAACCTTTACAGGATGCGATACCTCATCACCGAAGAAATTATTTACGAATTGTGACTCAGCAGGATTCAATCCAAGTTCAGCAGCAAGCGATCGAATGGCATTACCTGTGACCGTATTATATTTCTCCCTTATCTCCTTTTCAAAAAGCCCTCTTGCGCTTCCATCCATTGCGGTCAGAAGGTCAAAACCCCTGACCGTAACTGAGCTTTTTTCAATCAGAGAGCCAAATTCCAGGACTGCCTGGTTTTCTGCCACAGCGACAGCTTCGTTCAAATGCTCATATATAAGGCTGCAACGGTCTATCTCATTATCTATACCTTTAATTAAATCTGCATCTTTTGATAGCTTGGACAGCTCTGAGGACAGGCGTTCGATCTCAAACTGTGTTATTTTACTGCAAAAATCAGGTGCTTGCTTCCTGATGATCCTGAAAACCGAAATAGCGCAGCTTATCGATTCAAGGTTTTTTACAAAGAAAGCCAGTTCTTTCTCAGGAGCTACCTGCCACATCTGCGCTTTCCCTATATCCACGACCTCAACATCGATGTCCTCAGGGAAATCCATACCAGCTAGACCACTGCTTATGAAAACATAAGAATATCCGCGTGCAGTGTCCACAGCTTCTCTTGCATCTGAAACCAGGTGGACGGAGATGGGAAAATTCCTGGCAGCTTCGAATTCCTGCGGCGTTGTCGCGATCATGACCCTGTCCCTTATCACAGGGATGTTGAGCTCTGTTTTTACTGGCGTTACTTTTGATAAAAGACCGGAAAGTTCCTCCTCGTCCAGCCTGCCAGCAGTTTCTATAATGCTTTCAAGCTCTTTTTGCAGTTTGAGTATCCGGTCTTTTTTTCCTGAGGGGTATGGAAAGTATAACTGTAATTTACTCCTGGCATGATCCGTGTGTGCACAGTCAGATATCCGTGCCATGATCTTTTTATATATTTCGTAGGTTTCCCCGGTCTTAAGAAAATCCCTGATGTTAAAGCCTTCATTTGCAGCAACCGCTTCCAGTACAAGAGATATCGCGGATTTTTCTGTCATCCCTTCTATTTCGGCTATGCCTGCGATGTCTCCCTTTATAATAGCCTCTATCGCCTTATTTTCCGAGCCGAAATGTTCAATTAATCGCGTTGCGGTTTTTTCTCCGATCCTGGGTATTTCCTTTAAGCTCTTTATCATTAAAACCTTTTTAAGTTCCTGGATACTCATAGGGTTTATGATTTTAAAAATATTCGTATGAAGAAAAGTGGATTTATTTCAAGTAAAGAAAACGAAATCCGAAAATCAGGCTGGCTAAGGCAATTATCCAGACCAATCCAACCTCTATTGAGTTCGTATCGTATTGAAATAATATGATCATACTTTCTATTGCAGCACCTGTCATAAACACTAAAATTGGAAAGGTGGATTGTATTATGCCCTCAGTCATTCTGTTGATATATTATTAGTTAATTGTATATAATTACTATCCTAGATTTTCAGATCACACTGGTATTATGCCGAAAGCTTATTATGTTTAATATTCATAAAAGATTTATACAGATGTGGATTATAGATGAGGATCGCGAAAGACACATTAAAGTTCATACTTGAAGCCAGCAAATCGTCCGCACCGAATGAATTTGCAGGTATGCTCTCTGCAACAGGGGATGTCATCACGGACGTTGTGCTCGTCCCTGGCACGGAGTCGGGTGAAGTGAGTGCTGTGATGCAGTTGTTCATGCTTCCTAACATATCTACTGTCGGGACTGTGCATAGCCATCCTTCAGGGAACAGGAAACCTTCTACTGATGACCTTGAACTCTTTGACAGGAAAGGCAGTTACCATATCATAGTGGGCTCGCCGTTTAATGAGTCCTCCTGGACATGCTATAATAACAAAGGGGAAGAGGTCAGGATTGAAGTCGTAGATTATGAGTTCAATGAAGAAAACGAAAACTGGTAGTTACTTTTTCTTCCTGTTCTGTATCTCTTTCTTAAGCCACGGACCAACATCGTTACCATGAATGAGTAATTTTAGATCGTCTTTCGGGTTAGACGGTTTTATTTTTATCAACCAGCCCTCTCCATAGGGGTCTTCTGACAGCAGGTTCAGGTCATCTTCAATGTCTTCATGCACAGCTATCACACTTCCCCCTACAGGCATGAGAAGTCCTCCGACCCATTTTGCAGATTCAAGCGATCCAAAAGCCTCACCTGTCTCAAATTCATCATCGTCCATCGGAAGATCTATAAACTCTATGTTGCCAGCAGCTTTCGCGCCAAAGGCATCCATTCCCACAGTGATAGTTCCATTATCCTCTACTCTTGCCCATGTGTGATCCTTGGTATAATACAATTCATCAGGAAGATTATATCCCTCTATCTCTACCATAGTTTTTCCTCAATTTCTTGCTTATTACATTGTAATATATAAACTTAATTACCTGCGTACCGTTCCCGCTCTTTAGCTATCAGTTTTTTATAATATTCCGCAGCATCCCTTACATTCAATAACGACCTTTCGTTCCACTTTCCTTCGATTTTCACAAGCCATTCACCGTACGGGTCAGAATTGATAATGTTAGGGTCATCCCAGAGTTTTTCATTCACTTCCATGACCTTTGCGTCAAAAGGGAGAGTTATCTGGGAGACTGCTTTTATGGTCTCGTATGCTATCAGCATGTCGCCTTTACTGACCGATTCACCGACTTCAGGCAGGTCTATGTGAACTATCCCTTTGGAAAGCGACTGCCCGAGTTCTGTGATGCCAATAAGTATGTGTCCATTCTCTGGCTTTAACCAGATGTGGTTTTTCAGGTAATACCTGTCTTCAGGGAAATCAAATTCAAAGGCTTTCATGATGCGTAAGATTTGAAGATACCTATAAATAGCCATCGATACCTGCTTGATAACATGAGCGATTACTGGGGCGTCCCTGAGCAGGAATACGAACTTTCGCTGCTGCAATTCGCAAAAAAAGAACTGTCTGAGATGGGCTACACCGTACTGAGCGAGAAGGTGGAAGTATGCAGCGGCGCTGGAGCGATGACGCTTTCTGCTCTCCTTAAGAAAAAAGAGGATTTCAGGTTCGGCTTATATATCCACGACGGTCCGAAGCAGCGAAAAACAAGGGGTCCCCCCATAATCTGGATGCTCAAAGTTTTGCCTGAAATGAAGACCGCACAAGATATCAGGGACTTTATACTTAACCACCCGCATGATTTCAGTATCCTCCTCGCGCCTGAAAACACTGTGATGAAGGACAGGAAAGAGGCTAAACTGAAGAAGATCTACACTTTTCTATACAATTCGAAGATGAAAGACCTGTACGACACAGACCTTAGCAGCGCTGCAGAAGTGCTCAGGGAACGGCTGCGAAAGGTTATAGAACTTCGATCCTGATGCGGACTTTATCACCAACACAAAGTTGTCCATCGCCGTATTTCAGAGGTATTACTTTTATTCCCGGTTCTCTGAACGAGAGGCAAAAAGCAATGCCATTGCATTTTATTACTGAATTATCTTTCGTTACTTCAAGCGACACTCCGGGGTGGAAGAATCCATGAGGTTTGACAATACCAAAAAAACCGTTTTCCATGGAGGAAATATATCCATCAAGGAATCCGCCGTCCAGAGCAAATCCCCTGACATCACCGCATGTATGGCAGGGGGAATTGAGTAGAGAATATCTCTTATTCGTTTCTTCAACCCGGCATTCAAGCTCGATATTTTTACTGCATGGTAGTTCGTTCCATTCAATGCTGGGGGTTAGCCGCATGTTATTCGAGGCGCGAAGGTAATCCCCCCGCGTCCTTACTTCGACATGCATCACCGGGTCGTTCCAGAAAATGAAATAGCCATTGTGTATGAATGTCCCAATACTATCGCCTTTTGAAACCGCATCGCCTGGCGTGACATCAGGTTTTACATGAAGGATCTTAATGACCTTCTCATTTTGTCTTATGGCTATGACGTATTCCTTCGAATTCCATTCTTTGAAAGGAGTTGGCGTGTCAAAGCTTTGAACGTCGATCACTTCCCCGTCAACAGGAGAGAGAGCTTCGCTTCCGAAATCCCCGTAATAGATATCCACGGCGCTATGGGTTTTGTGGGCTGCATACGGGCTTTTGAGAAAGGAGAAACGCGAGTCATCGGGTGCGAAAATATCAATTTCATCATGGCTTGCTATCTTTTTCATAACGATACACCATACGAGCAGCACATTTTCGGGATCTCAACCACGTTCAATCCCAGTTCCTTTGCAGTTGAGTACGCGCTTTTTGAAGGCACAGCGATCCTGTCAATTCCGCTAAGGATGGCATACCTGTCAAGCATGGAGCGGTACCTGCCCCCGGGGCGCACGCAGCTTAAGGACAGGGGCACATCGAACATTTCACGAGCCTTTGTTATTACTTTTACTACATCTTCGAACCTGGGAGGCGGGGTCCCCTCCATAGAAGTTCCTTTTGTTGGGATGAAAACCACTATTACAACTACTTCAGGAAAAAATTTCCTTACCATTTCAAGAGCCCTGAATTCCCCATTTAATTTTCCATCATGCAGCCCAACAATAATATGGGGGGCAAGGGGAATACCGGCAGACGATAGCTCTTCCAGCGAGTTTTCATAATTTGCTACGCAGGCATCAATGCCAAGGATGTCATGTATAGTGTCGTCATCACCAAGAATGTCCACGAGCGCCATATCAAGGTAACTCGAAAGTATCTGTGCCTGCTTACTGTTCACGATGCCTGTATGCGCGCTTATTTTAAGCCCAGTATCTTTCTTGAGCTTTCGGATAACGTCAGCCTGCTCATACGTAGGCACGCTTCCATCAGGTGCGCTTCCGCCGCTGAGAAGTATTCCGCTTGCGCCGTTCTTTGCCAGATGGGTTGCCTGGGGGTATAATTTGCCGGGTGAGCCGTCCAGCATGTGCCTGAGATAATAGGAATCGCAGTGTTTGCATCGAAGTGAGCAGTGTGTTCCTGTCAGGGAAACCGGGGTGAAAGGCTCGTTGAAAAAATGGATATTATCACCTGAGAGTTCCACCCTGCACGAAAAGGCTTTAAACATAGACGCCTTCGTGTTTGTCTCGATTTCCAGCGCATCTATAAGGCTTCTGGCGCGGTGCATGTCAAAAAGCATAATTTTGCATTAGTGGTTTTGGGGTATAAAGAGATAACCCAACATGGATTCTACCTGCGTTACCTTTATGTAATATTAGATGAATTAAGGGTCACAACTGAATCATCTTTTTATGATTCTTAATACCGTAGCAGGCATCGCCTGCGGCGCATGGTTTAACGACCGAACGCATAATTGCGTGAGTCGGACCCGGAAGGGTCTTACGGAGGCACAGAATGAAACACAATTACAAAACAAACCCACATATATTAGACCTTATTACAGGTCTGAAAAAACAGTCCCGCGAGAGTGAAGCACCTCTCTGGCGTGACATTGCGCACAGACTTACCCGCCCAACGCGGCAGTACACAGAAATCAACCTGAGCAGGCTCAACAGGTACACCAAGGACAAAGACCTTGTACTTGTACCCGGAAAAGTCCTGGGAGCAGGCGAAATCAACCACACATTGACTGTGGCTGCACTGGGCTTTTCAACAGGCGCAAAGGACAAGATAACCGCGGCAGGGGGCTCCTGCCTTACCATCGAGGAACTCATGAGCAAGAACCCCGACGGTGCAAGAGTAAAAATAATGGGGTAAGATCATGGCAGTAATAGACGCAAGTAATCTGATTCTTGGAAGAATGGCAAGCCTGGTCGCCCAGAGGTTATTGAAAGGCGAAGAGATCAATATCATCAATGCAGAGAAAACCATCATCTCAGGAAGGAAAGATACCACGTTCGAGCGGTACAAGCAATATGTCCAGAGAGGCTCGCGCGAATTTGGACCTAATTTCCCGAGACGACCTGAGCAGATAGTCGCAAGAACGATACGGGGAATGATACCTCACACAACGACTACAGGAAGGGAAGCGTATAGCCGGCTCAAAGTTCATATTGGAGTCCCGCCGGAATTAAGCAAAGAACAGGCAGGGACGCTGGAAGATGCAAGCATAAAACGCCTTTCCACAGCCAACTATACAGTGCTTGGAGAACTCAGCAAGAAGTTAGGTTCAAAATTTTAGGTGTTATATATGAAAATCGTTAATTCATCAGGAAAAAGAAAGACAGCGATCGCCCGCGCGACCATCAGTGAAGGCAAAGGGCGCATCAGGGTAAACAGGAAACCCATTGAGATCATCGAGCCTGAATTTGTGCGGCTCAAGATGACGGAGCCCCTTGAATTTGCAGCAAATGTGCTCCCGAACGTGGACATTGACGTCAACGTCCATGGCGGCGGCATATTCGGTCAGGCAGGCGCTGTCCGTACCGCTATTGCAAGAGGTCTTGTAGACTGGACGAACGATACTGCGCTCAGAGACGCATTGGCACAGTATGATAGAAGTTTGCTCGTTAATGACACACGCTATAAACTCCCCAAGAAATTCGGAGGAACAGGCGCCAGGAAGAGAAGACAGAAATCATACAGGTGAAAAATGATTCCGGTACGATGCTTTACATGCGGAAAAGCTATATCAAGCGTTTGGGATGAGTATAAAAAACGAATCCAGACAGAAGACCCGGGTAAAGTACTCACAGATCTCGGAATCGACCGATACTGCTGCAGGCGGATGCTGCTGGCTCATGTTGAACTGGTTGACCTGCTTGCGCCGTACCAGTGAGGAGGGGTTGTAGGGTAGCCTGGTCCATCCTATAGCGTTCGGGACGCTGTGACCTGAGTTCAAATCTCAGCAACCCCATTTACTGGGGCTATGGAAACGAACATGAACCACTCCCGGAGGGACTCCGGGAAAAAAAGACCCCGTATTTAAATACGGGGAATATAGTAAAAATTGGATTTATTCAATGGATATATGTCGGTTTTTTTTGAGGTGATTAGGTGACAATAACAAAGTTTACGCGATATGAGCGTGCTCGTATTATTGGCGCAAGGGCGCTCCAGATATCTATGGGAGCTCCTGTACTGATAGAAGTCGATAAAAAAGAGCCAATAGATATAGCATATGCGGAATTGGAAAAAGGAGTTATTCCGATTACGGTAAAACGAACAGCACTTGAAAAACAACGGAAATCAGCAGCATGATCAAAGGTGATTACAATGGAAGAAATGATTGATTTTAAACAGGACGTGAAACAGGATACAGGTTATGAATCTATTATTCCACAGGACGAATATCTCACAGCAGGTATTCATATCGGTACTCAGCAAAAAACAAAAGAAATGATGCGCTTTGTATACCGCGTGAGAACCGATGGATTGTACGTTCTTGATATACAGGCAACAGACCAGAGAATACGGCTTGCAGCAAAGATGCTTGCAAAATACGACCCGCAGAGAATATTGATAGTTTCAGCCAGGCAGTACGGGCACTATCCCTCTTCGATGTTCGCAAAAGCGATAGGTGGAAGAGCTATAACTGGCAGGTTCATTCCAGGCACACTAACCAACCCGAAACTTCACATTTACATTGAACCAGACGTTCTCATAGTAACAGACCCGTCAGGTGATGTCCAGGCAGTAAATGAAGCGATTAACGTGGGTATACCGGTCATCGGTCTTTGCGATACCAATAATGCGACATCCAACGTCGACCTTGTTATTCCAACAAACAACAAGGGAAGAAAAGCACTTGCTCTGATATACTGGCTTCTTGCCAAGAAGACGCTTGAGGAACGGGGCGACACGATCAATTACACAGTAGCAGATTTCGAGGCAGAATTATAAGAGAATGAGAGCACCGGCAGTATCGGGACAATTTTATCCGAGCGGTAAAAACGACCTGAGGACGGAGATAAGCCGGTGCTTCGCAAATATTCCTTTACAAGAAAGACCTGTTATAGGCGCTGTTGTACCCCATGCCGGATATATGTATTCAGGGCAGACCGCAGCCCATGTGTATTCTGCCATGCCAAATGCAGATACTTTTATCCTGATAGGTCCTAACCATACGGGTTTAGGTTCACCAGTATCTGTTTCGTCCGAGACCTGGAGCACTCCTTTTGGCGAAGTTGGTTCGGACTATGACTTCATAAAAGCGTTACCTAAAAAAATAATAGATACTGATGAGAGTGCTCACAGGTATGAGCATTCCCTCGAAGTACAGCTACCTTTCCTTCAGTACAGATTCCGGGATTTTAAAATCGTGAATATTTGCATGGGTATGCAGGATGAAGAGACTGCGCTTGAAGTTGGAATGGAGATAAGTGAAGCTGCAAGCAGGGTGAAAAAGAAAGTCGTGATAATTGCATCAAGTGACTTTTCCCATTATAAACCCGAAAAAATAGCGCGGGAAGATGACGCTTATTTTATTGAACCGATACTTGCATTTGATATAGGGAAATTCTACCGCCGTTTGTATGAGAGGGCAGCAAGCGTTTGCGGATACGGACCTATTGCAGCAATGCTTTATGCTTCAAAGAACCTTGGGGCAAAGCAAGCAACACTGCTAAAATACAGTACGAGCGGCGATACAACCGGGGATATATCCGCAGTTGTGGGGTATGCAGGGATAGTTATAGAATGAAACAGGGGTAGCGTAATAATCCAGCACGGATATTATTTTGCATCGATGCTTTTATTTACTCTTGGCATAATTAATAATAAGGTGGAAGCATGGTACAAGAATCCCCGGAAACTTTTGTAAAAATCATCAGTGAACCTTTAAGATCAAAGAACCCTATTATCATAGAAGGATTTCCCGGCATCGGTCTGGTGGGGAACATAGCATGCCAGCATCTCATTGAAGAGATGGGTATGAAATATGTAGGCTCGATAGATTCGAAGTACTTTCCTCCTCTAGCTGTGCTCTTTAACGGCATAGTCTATATGCCTGTTCGCATATACGAGGCTCCAAAAAAAGATATTATCGTAGTGATCTCAGACATACCCATACATCCCACTGCATCATACGATCTTAGCAAGGTCCTGGTGGACTGGATGGTATCCATTCAAGCTAAAAACATTGTCTCGATAGCAGGGATTGCTACGACCACAGGCATGAGAAGGGTATTTGGAGGAGCCACGAATAATGAAATGCTGGAGAAGATAAAGGACAAAACCGAGATATTCCAGGTGGGTACGATATCAGGCATTTCCGGGAGCATAATGACAGACTGCTTTATCCGGAACATCCCTGCCATAAGTTTACTTGGTGAAACGCCAGGTCCCAATCCTGACCCGAGAGCAGCTGTCGAGGTTTTAACAGTTCTCAATAATATCTTTGGTCTATCAATAAATACTGAGAAGTTGATGAACCAGGCTGAACAGATAGAGCTTGAACTTTCAAAGCTTGCAGAGCAGGTCAAAACAACTGAAGCGCCTATGCTCCCAAAGAAAGAGTTCCCGATGTACGGGTGATGCTATGAGATATATTGTTTTAAGTGGAATATCCCTGATGGCTTTAAGAAGTCTTGAACAAAACAAAGTAAAGACTATCGAGATCAGAAGCCCACATAATTTTCTCTCTGCTATTGAGACACATGTGGGGGATGTTATCTTTCTGACGACGACCAGCATGGAGGATGTAGGGGTGGGAACAAAAGGTTATATTGCGAAAATACTTGAGAAACAGGTTTCCATGCACAGGATCGTTCATCAAACCGACGAGTTATTCGAAGAAGCCGAGGTCCAGATGGCACGTCTTAAATTAGAAATGAAAGGGCATGCAAGAGTGCGCCGTTCGATCTGCTGCACAATGGGCGAAGCCATAGTGGTGGATGCCGATGAAGTGCAGTTCTTCGAAGGAAGATAAAAACTTAATTCGATAACATTGTCTTAATATTAAAGAAAATGCGATATATTTTCTGAATATCTTTAATGGTCTTCCATGCCTCATCAAATACGAATTGAGGGATTTGCCAGGGTCTTTCTTTTCCTTCCTTTATTGAATCAAGGTCTTTTTTGACTGTCAATCCCAGATACAATGGAAATTCTCTATTATTCTGACCTGTTGCGAAAAATCGGAATATGTATATTCTTCTCTCTTCAGTTGATATATAAACAGTTCTTGGAGCACTGATATCATCCGCATTAATGCCGCTTAAGAATTTCTTGGTGTTTGCAGCAAAGTCATTAACATACTCTGTAAGAGATTCGAGCGATATTTTTACCTCAGGTGTTTTCATTCCTGCAACAGACGATGCATCTCCGGTCTTATACACAGGGTCAAGAAGGACAACAGCCCTTGCATCTGTTCTCTTTTGCAGCTCTAAAAGAGTTGCCTGTAATTGCGATGAAAGTTCCATAGAGATAATTATGTTATACTATACTATAAATATTTCTGACTTATATTGGATTTATTTATCAAATGCCATACTTAAAAAAATTGAGTTGAATCACCTTTTGCAATAAGCTCAGATATCTCATTTACGAACTCCTGCATGTATTTGTCGAGTTGCGCTTTCCGCTTCTCTACGATTTCCTTATCCGCGGGATATCTTTCAATTAGTTCCAGGAATTCCTTATATATCTCACAGGTCTTGTCCATCATAGCTTCCTTTGTCTCGCCTATTTCTGCCATGTGTATGATGTAGCGCCTCAGGCGGATGCAGCCCCTGTTCCTTTCAAAGCTCTTATCAAAATACAGCGGGATCCTCCATAATCCCCGCTCAACAACGCCACTTTTTATGGACGGGAAAAGTTTAATGATCTCAGGGTCGATACTCCCAGACAGCATCAGAACTCTTCCATCAGATCAAGTTCATGCTCAAATCGGGTGGGTATGCAACGGGGTCGTTTACCCTCTCGCTCCCGTATCTTTTTTTCCAGAGCTTTACACGCTTCTTGATATTCTCGATCGCGCTCAGGATCAACATTTACTTCTTCTTTCAGGTCTCGCGTGATATCCTGAAGCTGGGTTATGGACATGTATTTGTACCTGTCTGATTCGGGTTTAATAAATATCCCTCAATCATACTTTTATCTCAGGTTATATAAAACAGCAACATTGTAAAAAAGTCATTTTACAGGTTCAACTATTGTATTTCTATTTATCAGCAGGTTGTATGAAGAAAATTCTTCGTTCTCCCTGACGAGCGCGCCGAATATCTCAACGATGCTGCCGTAATTCGCTTCAAGTAGCGCCTTATTATTATCGTTCTTGTGGTATGCGGGGATAACAGCATAGCAGGGAACAGATGTTGTACCATCGCATATCTTAAAGACAAAGGTTTTTTCATCTCCCAGGTTCCCGGACATGACAGAAACCGCTACATTGATGCGCTTTTTGAGATGTTTCTTAAGGGTCGAGAGCCTTGCGAACTTTCCCTTTGCGCGGTATTTTTGTTTTACAGCGCCGTCTTTTCGAAGTATCGCATAGGTGAATTTCATATCAGTGTTCAGGTACCTGTAAGCTTCCTCATTTCCTGCTATTTTTCTCATGAAATCAGGTACCCTGATGTTGCCCTCTTCCCTGAAGCTCCAGCAGTCACCGCCTGTGCATACTGCACCCCATAGGAATGTGCATGGGCTGTAAACCGTAAATCCCCTGTTCATGAGTGCCTGCTGCGTGATACGCAGCGCTTTTGAATTGACAAGGTCTGCAGGTTCCACGAGCAATACCGTGGGGTTTAAGCTTCCTGATGAGAGTTTTTCCACGGCTCGGGCGCGTTCTGCATGCGGGGAACTCATCTCGGCAAGGACGTTCGAGAATATTATGAGGTCTGCGCCCACAACAGGTTGCGCTTTTTCAAGAGGTGAATTGACTGGCTTGTTAACGATTATGCTGGCGTTCTCATGCTGATGCTTTGAGAGGTAAAGAGATGTAAGTTCTTTATAGCAGTCGATATTCTCCTGAACTTTCTCGATTGAATCGATCTTAATATTCAACTTTATATCAATGCCTTTTTTTGAATAGACTGAAAGCAGTTTATGAAGGAAATCAATCGTGCTAAGCGTTATCGTCCCGGGACCTGACCCGACATCAACGATGCTCATTTTGGTGGTGAGCAGTCCGCCTTTTAAAAGGTCAAGGAGGAGGTACTGGAACTGGCAGAAATAGACCGGGAAATGATAGAGCAGGTATGTGATGACCCTTAGCTTCGGGTACTTCGAGCTTCCTCTCCAGTATTCTTCCTTCTGCTTTACGATGTTCTCGCGTAAGATTCGCGCCGTTTCGCCTGTGTGCCAGTCTTTTCCGCATGAGCGCTCGATGTACGAGTCGATCAGTTTCTCGATATACAATGGCAGCCACGGCGCTTTTAGCATCTCTTCAAGTTCATGGATGACCTGCTCATCGGCAGGAAGCTGGCGGTTTATGAGCTTTCTGCAGTTATAGCGTGTGTCGCAGAAGAGTTCGAGGTCGAAGAAATGGGGTTTCAGGGTCTCGTAGAGGTCTTTTTCCTCGTATCTGCGGCTGAGATACTGGTTCATCTCGGATAGCGCGAACTCGGCGCGGGAGGAGACCAGGAATTTAGCGAGGGAGAGGAGTTCGGGGGTCATTTTTAGTTATATCATTCTATTAAACCTTTCAGAGAATCATATCGAGTAAAATTATACTCTCCTTTTTTTAGAATAGGTTGTTTGAAAACTCTTTCGGCTTTTGATATACCTCTGATCTTTTGCTGAATCATTGAATTATTGCTAAGCAAATCAATTTCTCGGAATAAAAACCACTTCTGAAGTAAATTTATATAATTCTCAGTATCATTTAGGCGATTTTGATTTTCATTCAAATAGTTATATTTATTCATAAATTCCGGAGTAGCAATTGCATTAATGATTTCAAGAATTTGCTCCATTGTATTATTATCACCTGAAAGAAAATCCCAGAGTTCTTTAGCCAATAAAACTTCATCTAATGCGAAATACTTGCTACCATCAACTAAGTAATCTAAAAATCTTGCTTTATCATGACCTGTGGGGGTGTCGCTTGTTGGATCAAATGGGAATCCGATATAATAATGTATTTCTTTTCCTGGAAATTCAATATAAAGTGTAGCTTTTGCCTGTAGAATTTTTTGCTTTTCTCCACCCATTTCACCGGAATTAGGTCTAACTGATTTTAGTTCGATAGCAATTATTTCTGTGTCAGATTCTACATATACATCAACTGTGAAGCTATTTGCTTCAAAATCTGCTTGTGTCGTGGCATTAAATATCAAACCATTTTCACGATTAAGATTTGGATTTTCAGTACCATTTTTTAGGTCAGTCATGATGTCTGAAATAGCCCTTTTTTGAATTTGCGATACTTTCAAAAGAGTGTTTCTATTCCTTGTAAATTCTTTTTTATATCCATCTGAAAGTATATGGGCAACGCTTTCAAAAAATGATTGACCTAATGTTGTATTTAATCCATGCAACCAACTGCTTAAACTAATAAAAAATGGTATATCCGAAACTCGATTATTTAATTTATCAGAAAAAGCTCTTAAGAATGCTTCATGAAAAGGGGCATTTCTATTATTTGATGCATCTTCTGGGAAGTTTTCGAATCTTGAAAATAGAGTTTTTATTACTTCAATAGCAATTCTTTCTTTTTTTGAGTTTTCAATCATTATGCGCTCTTGATTTTAAATGGAAAATAATCTCCGAATACGCCCCTTTGTCTCTTTCCGTTCTATTCAAAACAGGTCGTTTATATTGATTTACGATCTGCATGTCTGCCTTTTCTGCAATGGTTGGATATAAATTATATTTGTCATTTGCAACTAAGAATATGTCATAATCATCAGCCAAAAATCTTTTGCAATTTTTTAAAACTTCTGAGATTCCTTCAACATATAGATTTCTGGCTTCTTTGCCTTGTCCTTTGAGAAGATGCCCTATCTCTAATTCATCATGTCTTTCAAAACCAAACAGATCATAGGCATAGGCATGCTGGTCGTGATAGTCGATCAAACCAACATATGGAGGACTTGAAAAGATACCTTTTATTTTCTGGTTTTTTACCACTCCAGACAACGCTTGATTTTTATTCTCCAATTCTTCAAAAATATCGATCTCTTTAGAGTCGCCTGTTAAACAAATCTGATAAGTATCTGTCCTCAAATTATTAAACTGGCATAAACGATCAAGCGTGTCTTTGCTATAACGTTCCCACCAGCTTAAAATAGAAAACAAAGGCTTACAGACTTTTCCATGTTTGGAACAATAATAAGTAGTAGTCACAGGCTCTTTTAATGTGGCTAAATCGGCATGGGTTGTAGCGCGACATGAACGAATTGTCCGGCTTAAAATAATGCTTAAAACTTTTTTGGTAGATGGATTCTTGATTTGCTTGATGAGGTTGCAGACAAAATCTATCTCAGTTCTGATATGCTGCAAATACCATTTATCCAAAAAGCTATTGCATTCGTTTTGTTTCAATTGGATATTATATTCTTTGACTAAATTCAAGAAAACAGGTAAAAATTCTTTTTCTTTTTCACCTCCGTATTGGTCTTCATTGACTTCGTTCAGCACTACTCTGTATTTGTAATCAGGAGGAAAATATTTGTTATTGAACTTTGCGAGTTCTTGAGCAAGCTTAGTTTCAAACTTAATAGTATTTGAATCTGCAATAAATTGTTTCAAAGCTTTTGAAATTTTCTTAATCTCGAAATCCAGATCTAAAAAGTCATATTTACCAACTTTTACATTGCTGATCAGTGCGTTAAAAGCTGAAACATCCAGTCCAATGGCATGCATTCCAAGTTCATTAGCTTGAACTAAAGTTGTTCCACTTCCACAAAAAGGATCAAGCACAACATCGCCTTTTTTAAAATAGACTTCTTTTTTGAACTTATCTGTGTGCCCATCTAAGAAATATTCCACTAACTGTGGGATGAATTTACCTTTGTATGGGTGTAACCTGTGAACATGCTTTGTGGTATCTGCTTCTTTCAGGTTATCAAAAGATAAAGCCCAATTTAAGTCCTCTCCCAATTGCTCTTTCCATTCAACTTCTCTTTTTCCCAGATAAGAATCATAATATTTAATTAAATCTTCTTTAACGATAAAAGTGTCCCCATTGCTGCCAATTTTTTTAATTCTCCCATATTGAATAAGATAAGATATATTTGAGGTAGTAACTTTTTTGTTCAAGTATTTACTTGCCCATTCGCTTGCCTCTTTTATAGAGAATAATTTTGAAGCATAATCCTTCTTAATTTTTAAATCCGTACTCGATTCATTCCAGCTTGTCAGAACAGATGCACACATATATGGATATCCCTCAGCCTTTTCATTCTTGCCTTTCTTTCAATATTTCTATTATACCCCTAACCCTATATACTGTTTTTCATCTATCGGGATTGTAAACTGTTTTAGTGTCACAATCTTAACAACCCCAAATATGTAATCACAAATTTGCGTAAAGATCATTGCATGGCAGCCTCAAAATCTTTCATAATGCTTTTTTGAGAGATATGAAGCGGTATGCCTTTCTCGTTCAGGATATCCAGCATTTCACGAATCGAGATACCTGCGATATCTGCCGCTTTTGCCAGGGAGACTTTCTTATCCATGAACTGATTTAATGAGTATTCGATCAGCTTTTGCCGCACCCCGACGTCTATAATGCTTCTTATCACTGCTGACCTGTCCATATGAAGCCCGGCTGCAAGCATTTTGATCTTGGTCTCGATATCTTCGGGCGCGGTAATGGATATTTCGGACATATATGGTAGTTTGGTTTTTATAAATAAATAGATTATCAATCATTATATGCCCTGTCTGCGAAAAATCCGTTTAAAGAGGGCTGAGCTTCGGGTATCTTCCTATCGAGTATTCTTCCTTCTGCTTTACGATGTTCTCGCGTAAATTGCGCGCCGTCTCGCCTGTGTTCCAGTCTTTGCCGCATGAGCGATCGATGTACGAGTCGATCAATTTCTCGATATACAATGGCAGCCACGGCGCTTTTAGCATCTCTTCAAGTTCATGGATGACTTGCTCGTCCGCAGGGAGCGGGCTGTTTGTAAACTTTGTGCAATTATAGTGTGCATCGCAGAAGAGGTCGAGTTCGAAGAAATGGGGTTTAAGGCACTCGTAGAGTTCTTTTTCTTCGTAACTTTTACTTAGATACTGGTTCATCTCGGAGAGCTTGAACTCGGCGCGGGAGGAGGCGAGATAGCGGGCGAGGGAGAGGAGTTCGGGGGTCATGTGTAGGCCGAACCGCAGATGAACGCAGATGAATGCAGATTTGTGGAATTATTTTTGGAAAACATTAATCTCATTGTAATTTCATTAATGTTGATGAAGATATTAATTCTTGTTGATACTCTCCTTTAGCACTTATCAGGACTGAAAATTCGGGTTTTTGACTGTTAATACATTAGTGATTTAATTCAGAAAAGTGTAATGTGGAGTTACACAGAATACAGTTTTTGGGAATCAAATGCTACATATAGTTAAATACCGCGGGAGTGTAATCAATTTTGCTGAAACTTCTATAATGTAAAACAAATATTATAGGAGTCGAGAAAAAATGGCAAAATTATTCACAAGGGAACAGGCGCGAACCTGGTTAAGAGACAACAATCTGAAAG
>JAQUNZ010000006.1:60805-62800 GCA_028717345.1 Candidatus Methanoperedens sp. | reverse complement strand
TCCTTGTCTGCCTTGAACATCTTCTTTGCCGCGCGTAATGCGAATGCGAAATGCCCGTCACACCAGAAATGACCTTTTCCTATCGGTACATCGTCCTGGAATCCCATTTCCCATAACCTGTCAAACTCCTGCCTGTTCATGCCGTTGGGCCAGCCGCGCAGGTCGAACGTGTAGCTCGGTACTTTTGAGATGTACCCGATGATGTATTCAGTGTCGTACTGCTCACCCGAAGATTTCACCCTTTCCTTCTCTATGAATGTCTTCACAGGTTCGGATACTGGTTTGATAGGGCCGGGTGCTTTCTTCCCCGGGTGCTTGCACTTTACCCCGAAATCCAACAGTGTTGACGCTACACCCCCGCTACCTCCGCAGCCCATTAAGGTCCCTCCTTCCTTGCATCGTAGGCGTTATCCGGGATATCCCTGTCATACCATGCGTCCGGATCGTTATCGAATAGCGGACGGTCCTGCTTGAACTCCTGCTTCTCTACTACTACTGCTGGCTTCGGTGTGTTATCTTTTAGGCAGTCCCTTCCGCAGTTGATACACCACTCTTCCGGAATCCAGGTGAACTTCATGTGATCATAGTGCGGGCACCTTGCCACATCCCTGTTCTTTGCCATGGCCAGCCCGATTAGGTCTTTGAGCGCTGCTACCCTGCCATCTTTGTTTTTCGGAATGGCAGTACACACAAACCCGGTGTTCGCGCACAGGTCTTTTATGAGCAGCTCCAGCTCGTACATATTGAAGCCGCGCAACGTATCTGCAGGATACTTGGTGTTCAGGATGTGCATCCACCACGGTTCCTTCTCCCTGCCCTTTGGCTTGAATACGTGCCCCTGCACACCTTTCACACCAAATTCACACGCTACTCTCGTTTCCGGTTTTATGTGGCTGTTTATTATCTTTGTCAACCCCTCCATGAATTGCTCGCTTCCTGGGGGGATACCGTTCTTCGCGCTTTCCTCTGAGTATTTTTTTATTTCCCCACTCTTCTCGTTAGAGATGTGTACGCGCCTCCCGCGTGACCTTTTGACTGATTTAGGGAACTCTGTTTCCATCAAATCACCTTCCTTTATAGGACGGGTTCGTTCCCCTGTAATCACATGATGCGCAGTCATCCTGCCTGGTCCCATCCGGGAGGATGCAGGCCGGGACCATCAATGCTTTATGCCTTATTTCAACGCATGTTGTTTCTGTAATTTCCATACTACCTCCTTATACATACCCTGCGAGTCTTTTTAGTGGCCAGTAGACTTTGCTGAAGGTACTGGAATGGTCTGAGCACAACCAATGCACCTTTGCCAGTTTGCAGTTCCTGCAGCCCTTTGACATATCGTGTTCATTACACGGCGGCTTGACATAATCAGCATCGCAGGCCACGCAGTAACCTGATTCTCTAACTACTGCCAGGACGACTTTTGCTTTTTCGAGTATCGAGTCTGCGCGCTGGAAGTCTTTGTTATAAGAGTCAAACACAATCTCCCAGCCCTCGGTTGCAGTCTTTCCATATATCCTTTTCATACTCTCGTTCAGCCGCCAGGCAAGGTCCGCGAGCTGCAGTTCTCCTATCTCCCTGAGTTTCTCCTCGATCCATTCCCATTTTCCAGGTATTCTGCCCATAATTTCACCTACCCCCTTTCTTTGACCTTAGATATTTCAAGAAAAACGGTATCTTATTGTACTCGAATCCCACTTCCGTAGTGTACTTGCTTTCTCCTTTGTCATATCCGACCATTTCAAAGATTTTGTTGGTATCATCCACTGCCTTCTGAGCTATATCGTCATGAATAAAATTCGCTTTAGGCTTTCCGGCGTGGAGCAGGGCATTGTTGAACTCATCTACTATTTCGTCACCCAGGGGGCACAGCACGAGAGTTATGAAACCGATATTTTTCTCGGAGAACGGATAGATCCTGCAGACAGATGGCCTTACATCATATATTCTGCATTTCTGCCCCTCCAGGAAGTTGCACGGAGTCTTGAATGCGTTGAC
>JAQUNZ010000006.1:0-60705 GCA_028717345.1 Candidatus Methanoperedens sp. | reverse complement strand
TCTATTTCCTTATCCGCTTCCGCGCACGCGGCGCTACACGCAGCTGCCTGTTCTGCCAGCTCGCGCATGTATTGTTCGATCAGTTGTTCTGACATTCTTCTTCCTCCTGTGTAATCAAAGCAATCGTATCTTTTTCAGCATCGCATTGTGTGGATATTGAAATTATATCCCTGCCCCTGACAAAGTTCGTAGTATCTATCCTTAGATCCACTGGATTGCCAACAGGGTAGCAGGCGAACCCCGCTTCCCCCAACATACTCGTTATCCTGTTCAGCAGCGGCTCTATATCCTGCTCGGGTAAAAGCGGTCCCGGGTCTTTTTGGTCTTTCATACCTGGCATATTATACCCCCATCGTCGGATACATCGCGCTCAGGCCCATCTCCTGCAGGGGCGTTAAATTCCCTGCAGCCTGTACGAATTTCGTGAGCCGCTCAACCTTCTGTGAGTCTATCGTCTCTAAATACCTGAACACGCGCACGTCGCTATCTACCATACTGAGCAGGTCGCCTTTGTAGCAGGCCAGGCATCGCTCGCACCAGCTATGAGTTTCTCCTTCTAAGATGCGCTGGATAAGCATTCTTGCGCTGTTCGGGGAATGGTAACCTATTGAGCCATCTACCATGGCTGCTATCAGCCAGTCCATTCCTTTCTCATCAATTATTTTCTGAATCTCTTCTTTATTCATATTTCCAGATACCTCCATATTTATATAATGCCGTTGAATTTAACCTAAATGTGACCAGCCTCTTTCATGCTGAAATGCCTGCCGTCCCCGATAATAACGTGGTCGAGCAGGTCTACTCCTATGAGCTTTCCGGCTTCAAGCAGCCTCTTCGTTATCTCGATATCTTCCCTGCTCGGCGTGGGGTCACCGGATGGGTGGTTGTGAACTACGATTATGTGCGCTGCGGATTCCAGGAGCGCGGTCTTGAACACTTCGCGCGGGTGCACGATATTGGCGCTTAGGCTGCCTATCGAAATCACGTCCTGCCTCAATACCTGGTTCTTTGTATCCAGGCACAGCTCGATAAAAGTCTCTTTCTTCTTTTCCCTCATGTGCGGGTAAAGTAGCCTGTACACATCCTCCGGGCTGTTGGCTTTCTGCCTTGAGTCCCGGCTGAAGCTCTGAAGCCTGCGCGCCAGCTCAAAGCACGCAGCTATCCGCGCTGCCTTTCCTTTCTTGATACCGTGGATCTTCATCAACTGCGAAATGTCCACTGCGGAGAGCTGCTGGATATCATACGTTGCCAGTATCCTCTGCGATAGAGAGAGCACGTTCTCCCCCACTGTTCCTGAGTTTATTACCAGGGATAGCAGTTCGTTGTTACTGAGCGATCCGGGGCCCTGTGATAAGAGCCTGTTCTGCGGCCTGTCTTCAGGCGGGAAGTCACAAATTCTGAGTTTATAGCCATTCATACGAATACCTCTAACTGTGACTGCTTTTTATGACCTGCCGAAGCGGAGTTATGGCTTAGGGCTTCGCCCGACCCCGCGCAGTTCGCGGGGGAAGCCTTAACCCGCTGAGGCACTTCACTCTCCCACTTTTTCCTCGTTGGACATTCGTCCCTGCAGAATCCCCAGGAGTGGCCGCAGTAACCTTTGATATCTATACAGGGACAGATCGCCGAGTCGTCAAAATCATCGTACTCGCGCTGATCAATATCGAAATCAGCAAGGGATATCTCCCAGACGTAGGGCTGGTTGTAATGATCAATGTCTCGGTGCTGCTTTCTCGTCACTGGATACCTCGCTTTCATTCGAGAGTTGCCGCTCTCTTTTATTTGATTATCAACTCACATCGCGCAGTTCCCGTGTGTGCGCGGGTCCAATATCTGCCCCATAATTTGTTCAGCGACTTTGCAGCCCTGTGGGAAGAACCTGTCGCAGCCGATACACACATGCCCGCCCGGGACCTCCATGAGTGTGTGATCCTTCAGTCCTCTAGTAGCTTGCATTTCTTTTCCTCCTGTAGATACTTCAGTTTGAGATCTTCCCGCTTCTTTCCGTTCAGCAGCTCTCCTACTGCGAAATAGAACTCATCAGTGAAAACAGAAACGTCCTGGTTGGTGTTGTAATAATCCAGGTACAGCTTCTTGATCGCCAGGAACTTTTCTGCATCAGTTACGCTTTCTGGCATGGTATCTACCTCACTGCATCTTTGAACAGATTCAGTTACGCTTTCTGGCATGGGATCTTCCTCACTGTATCTTTGAACAGGTCATTCTTTAGTCTGGTGAAAATCTCCTCTATTCGGTCTTTAAAATCCTCTTCCGCTGATTTGCAGAGCCAGCCTTTTAGCGCCTCTTTTACGGCGATCTCTGCTTTATCCAGGGCTTCTTCTTCTGGTCTGTGTGATAACAGGATATCAACCATCTTCGCGTTGGCTCGCATCTCATCTATGAGGTCTTTCTTTTTCGCTATGAGTTTGGGCTGCTCACTGTCTTTAGTGTTCTCTAGCTTTGCATTTATCTGGTCAATCTCTCCTTTGAGTTCCCAGGACTTTAATGATAATTCTCTCAAACGTTCCTCTATATTCTTGTATGTCAATTCTATACCTCCATTCTTATTCATATCCACAATCTTTATTTGCAGGGCACGTCTCGCAATCGACTTCCCCTTTCGGGCCAGGCTCAAGCCCGTGCTTCTTCCTAGCTTCTACACATCTATGATACGCAGCGTCTTCCTGCTGCTTTATGTGTCTTGACCAACCCATGTCGTTCATTCATTCACTTCCTTATCCCTTCTCGCGCGCATTAGTGCCTTCTCCGCATCCCTGGTGCGCTTTACCTCGGCCAGCAGCTCTTCTTCGGTAGCATCCTTCCATTTATTTGAGTGGTTCTTCCTCCTGACATATATCTCCCGGCAGCGGGTGCACATCGTACCCCCGTTCCTTATCTCAGCTCCGCACTTTGCCGTGCATTCCTTTCTCGGAGGGGATTTGATGTGGGCGCGCCTAATCATTTGCGGCATCTTTGATGATCTCCTCCGAATATTTCTCTACATTTATTCCCACAGCGTCAGGCTCTAAATCCACACCGAAGCTCTGCTCACCTGATTTGATGGCGTCGATGTCGATTATCCTGTATGTCAGCTCTGGCAGGCTTGTGGCGACATTCGTTACCACACCACCTTCTACTACGATTACGACCTTTGGATCGCTCATATCTGCGGCACCCCCGCTATACCTGCTTTAAGCCAGTCCTTGCGCTCCTGTGACCCTGGCGGGAGGTTGAAAAGCTCATCAGAACATGCGGCGCAGAGTTTCAGTGGCATCCTGGTTGCAGGAGCTTTCTTGCAGTGTGTACATATCCCGAAAGTTATTTGTTTTGCTTCCATTCTAATCACTCCTAATATTGCGAATTGATGAAAGCGTGTAATTCCTCGTCGCCCGCAAATACACGGTTAGCGCAATAATCGCTATGCTCTGATGGTCTGTACTTACTCCCGTTCTTGCAGTTCTCGGTATTGCAGTTAATACAGCCTGTTACTGACATTTTTATTTTATTATATCCTTCCATATAAACTGCCCTTTTTCTTGTAAAATCCCAGACCGTCTCGGTGACTGTGTACTGCTCTCCTCCATCTGCCCGCGGCAGGTCTTTCCACTTCCAGAATGGCCTTTCTTTTGTCTCGGCAGTCTCTTTCAGCTCACTCGCTTTTATGAAGAACGCAGGGCCGCCGGATGCGCTTACTATATCTTTATCCCTGAATACGGAATATGCGTTGAAGCACACTAAATACTCATCCCGGAACTCATCCACTACCCCTTCAATTACCCCGAAAGAGCCGTCTTTGATGAGGCTGTCCTGGCTGTTGAAGATCCTTACAAGATTGCCTGGCATCGGCCTTCTGTGGACCTCTTTTGCCGGCTCGTCTGCTGGTACTGTTACCAATTCCTGTTGTGTCATTTGTTTTTCTACCTCCAATTATATTAAATTAATAATAATTTCATGTTGAGGAACCCGCCGATATCTTTCTTGCTCTTGACGTATTCCTCAAATCGCAGCTCCTTCCGCTCAAGCATCTCGTCAGTGTTGTACATGAGCATAGGTTTGTCATTATCAATTTCATCTTGGACAACCTTGAACCCGGGCATGTTTCCTGATTCTATTTTATTTACGAGTGCTTCTATGATTCTGACTTTGGTATTGTTTATTTCGAGGAATGAATTAACGCAGTTCCCGATACCTCTTGACATGGTGCCGGCCAGCTCCCAGGAGCACATAGTGCCGTGGGTGTACAGATCAAAAGATATCCAGGTGCCTCCTTCTGTGTTCCCGATTCTGTAGGCGTATTTCAGCGTTTCTTTTTCCATATATCCGGATAGCGATTCTTTCGCCATGTAACCCGTGAAATACGCTTTCAGGACGTTCTTGCACACTGGACATATGTATGCCGATATGCAGTGGAAATCCCGGACCGGTATCTCAGGTTTTAACGAATTATAGAAATAAATCCTGCCGTTCTTGATATTTATCATAGCTCGTATCCCTCCTCTTTTAACATTTTCAGGGTGAAATCTTTATAAGTGAGCCATTTCTCAGGGTCAAACTCCGCTGCCTGCTGGTAATCTATACCTTCATTGATCGCCTCAGTCTTTGCATCCATGAGCTGCTGCATGTATTCATCAATCGTGCCCTTGGCTCTGAGTAAGTAGATGCGCGGCTTCTTCTTCTGCTGTGGCCGCAGTATCCGCGAGTATGCCTGGATCTGCTTGCTAGGAGTCCAGGAAGTGTCGGCGATAATGACCACGTTAGCCTCGGGTATGTTCAGACCGGTCTCGCCGCAAGTCGTTGTTGCAAGGAGAACGTGAGTGCCGTTGCTCTTGAAATCATCAAGCAGGATATTCCGCTCTTTAATCCCCTGGTCGCCTATGAACAGGTGTGACTTTATTCCTAGTTCCTTGAGCTTCTCCTGTATGTGCTTCTGGAACTCCGGGCGTTCTGAGAATACTATTGTCTTCTCGCTGTTGGCTATAGCTTCCTTGATGAGCTCGACTACCCTTTCCTGCTTTGTTGTATCTCCGAAGTTCCAAAGTGCTTCTCTTGTATTCGTCTTTGGCGACTGGGGGATCGTTGAAGCGAACTGCAGCTGTGTGAGGTGCGCTAAGACCATCATCTGATCAATCTTATGCCCGCCTTCAGCTTCCATATCGAGCTGCTTCTTGAACCATTCCGCGAACCTGTCAAGCCAGATCTTGTAATGCTTCACCTGGTCAGGGGACATTTTAATAAGCTCGGTGTATATCTTCGGCTTGGGGAACTTGACGTGTATCTTTACGTCGGGCTCTTCCCTCTGCCTCCTGATTATCTTGCTGCACATCATCTGCCACCATTTTTCAGTGTCTTTTATCTTCGGCATTTCCCTGGATTTAGCTCCTGAGTCAAGAGTCTGCTCAAACTGTGGAGTTACCCAGGTTATCTCCACGAAATCATTCTTAAACTGCCTCGTTCCTGAAGTCCAGCCTCGCTTACGTCCGTCTTCTTCGTGCTCAATAGGTCCGTAATACCCGTACCTATTGCGTTCAGTGGCATCACCCCAGCCGAACACTAAAAGGCTGAATATGTTGCGCGGGTAATTCGCTATTGGTGTACCTGTGGAGAGAAGCTTATACCGTGATTTGAGCATCCTTACTGCCATCGCCTGCTGACTGTCCTTTGCCTTTATCTTATGAGCTTCATCAACAGCGATGAACTGGAACCGCCTGCGCATGGCTTTAGCGAAGGTCTTATTAGTGTGGTTGTTAAGCGGCCGCCAGAGAGTATTGTATGAAACGATGTTGAAACGTTTCAGGTCCTTGAGATCCTTCTCTGATTCGATTATCTGGAAGTCCGTAATCCCGAGGTTCTTAAACTCCTTGGCGAACTCGGCTTTCAGCTTCGGCTCAACTATTATGAGTGAGTGTTTTACCCCGTACATGAGCGCGAGTGCGATTATAGCTCTGGTTTTTCCCAATCCCATGGACCAACATAAGAGATTAGAGTCTTTCATGCTCATCCTGGCAACGTCCTCGCGCTGGAATCCCCAGAGCCACTTCGAGATACCCAGGGTATCCATTCTCGCGAGGCGCTGCTTGTACATCTCCGGGAACAGAGATTTGATGCCGTCCTTCTCGTGCAGGCATATCCATTCCCCGTCTTTGTTTATGTACTGCTCAAACGGCGCCATCTGTCTTCGCAGCCATTCCCTTCTCTTTGATATCCAGTTCAATGCCTGCTGATCAAGAGTTACCTCGATACCCATCCTTTCAAGGACCTGCTTCATATGGTCTATTTCCCTGAAGCTGAGCAGGTCAAGTAGCGCGCTGCGCCTGAGCTTTATCTCAGAGATCTTAGTGTAGTCTTTTGTCCCTTCATTCCATTCCGACCCCATTCCTTCTAAGTACTCATGCACTTTCATTGCTGTGAGTAGATCGTAGGTCTTGAAATTCAGCCTGCTCGCATCTGGCGATAGGCACATCTTTACTCCTTTATCGCCTGTGAGCGGCACCCTTACTCTGGCCTGTGGGGTTTCCGGCGGCGCTACTATCGTTAGTTTCGTGCAAGGTATCTCTCCCCTTTCCCTGATGTGAGCGATGGCGCGCTTTATACATTTCCCTGCTTCAAGGGCTGTCAGGATGTTGAGCTCGCGCTGCAGGGTGTCATCATCCAGCTCATCGTCTATCTGGTGATGTATCTGCGGGATGAACTCTTCCAGTTCGTAGGTCTTGTAGATCATTATCGAGCACGGCCAGTTAAATCCGTATTTCTTGAATGCCTTCGCGCCGATATCCAGCCTGTATATCAGCTGCGCCCTCTGGTTTACCCATCTCTCAAAAGTCAGGGTATCTTCGTTTGTGAAGTATCCCTGGGGCATCATGGCTGCTACGTAATAGCGCGCGCCGTTTATTGCCGCTTCCAGTGCGGCTATGTGGGACTTGATGCTCGTCTTCGGCCCCAGGTCACCCCAGCCTGCGTTCTCGAACCCGCAGTTCACTTTCTCAAGCTGTATCGAGAATGGCGGGTTGATAATGAAAAAATCTGCTGTTATCTCCGGATGGTTTATCAGGTCGTCCCGGATGATGTTAGCCTGCGGGAACAGGGCGCGCGCCATATGGTACGCTTTCTCTTCCTTCTCGATACCCAGGAGCTTGCAGGAAGAGTTGAGGTACTGGAACATCCTGCCTATGCCGCAGCTGTTATCCGCGACTGAGGCCGGTGTCGCTGGGTCAAGAGCACTGAGTCCGAGTGCGTGTGCAAGGAAGTGAGCAAGAATCGGGGGTGTGAAGTGCTGTTGCAGGTTGAGTTCCCTTTTCTTGTTGAGATCAGGTATTCCCCTGTTACCTTCTATCTTGACGGTCTGGCCCAGGGACTTATATTCTGAGAATATCTTATCCTGGTTTATCTTCCCGGCTCTTACGGAATCCCACAGCTTCTCGTTGGGATCTCCAGCAGTGATAAAAGAAATGTTCCCTGGGTCGAAGCTGTCCTGGTCTTCGCTGTCAGTACTTACCACTTCGGACTTGAAATTCAGTGGGAATATGCCTGGTAGAATCACACCACTAAGCTTACTAAAATCAATAACGTTATCCCAACTGAACTTGGATTTAACAGGCAGCTCTTCAATCTTAACCGGCTGTTCTTCTGCGGGCTTGATAGCTACAGTCTCTATCGGTTTTACCTGGGTCTGTTGAGGTAAGGTCTGTTCACTTTGCAGTCTTAGAAATCTCTCAAAAGTCAGTTGTAATGCCATTTTTCTCGGATACCTCCATATTATATCGGGAAGGGTGTTGCCGCACCCTTCTTCACCTTTATTTACCCCCCGCAGCGTCGGGCGGCGTTACCCTCGCCGCTACGGGAGCACACGTATGGCTTCGCTATGCTTGCCATACGTGGACTATTAGCTTTTAATCCTCTCGCCCTTGTGGGCTGCACTTGCATGTCTTCTCACCTGTGCGCGCGTTCCGGTGAACGGCGTCTTGCTGCCCTCTTCGATGCAGAGGGTGCATGTTACTTCTGGTTTATTCTGTTTCATTTTGCTACCTCCTTTAGATTTTAAGTGCTCTGCCTGTGCTGCCTGTATAATCTCCCTTCAGGAGTCGGGAACAGGAGAGTATGATTTTTTCTGAACTCTAAATAAATCAGTTTCTTTCTTCTGAGCCTGGTTACGTAGCACTGTATCGTCCTTCTGTCTATACCCACCTCTTCTGCGATCTCAGAGATTTCCTTACCCGGGCTCTTTATCGCTGCGTCCAGTACCTTTTCCTGTGTCATGTCTGTGCCTCTTTTTCCGCTAACTTCAGTGCCTTTTTAGTCGGGAAACATACCCACTGCTTACGGCGTCTTCCAGGCACATCTTCATGTAACACAAGATAGCGGTCCACGAGCCCCCTCTTCCTTAGCTTCGCTAACTGGTTTGAGAAGGGCCCGTGCGGCTTGTGCTTGTCGCTGAGTACTTTCTGCAGCACTTCCCCGCCCGCTATTATATCTTCTAAAATCTCATCCATTCCCATCTATCTCCACTCTCCTGCGAAATCCAGTAGTATTCTCTTGATACGGAGCATCTCTGTTATGGCAACATCGTATTCGTCTTTTGAAATACGCATCCGCTGCATGATGTTCTCTTTTGGAGCGCCCATAATGCTCTCGATTCTTACAATAAGTTCTCTTGCTTTTTCCTGTTTAAGGGGGCGGCTGCTATGTTCCTCTGCCCCGTAGAGTATCTCTTCTAAATATCCGCATTGTGAGCACCGACGCACTGAAGATTCTATGAGTACCGGCGTTTTGCTGAAAAGCGGTATAGGTTTGTGGAACCCCAGTTTACATAAAAACTCTCCGATCATTGTTAATTCTTCTCCTGTTTCTTTCCTTTCCTGAGCTCATACCTGCACTGCAGCCCCTCAACCGGTGTGCCGTTCCACCTGAAAGAAGGGGGTTTGCAGTTCGTGACTACTGTGTTGTGCAGCATGTTCGAGCGATAGCGCCTGCATCCCGGCTGGCTCAGGCAGGCGTCACATATGCTTGGCATAATCTATCTCTCGAACTGTGAGCGTGACTGCGGGACTCCCAGTGGGATTACTGGCTGGCATACAATACATAGCCCTGCTTTCTGGGACTGTGCCGTGCGTAACTTTCTTCCGCACTTCCTGCATTTGGCGTTGGTGTTACGGACGCTGACCATCAGCCTCTCCTTCCTTTATCTCTGCCACCGAACTGGCTTACGTACACTGGCTTCCCGTCTGACATATACGGTTCCCCCGTCTCTGCGTCTGCTATTGATACTCCGCAGCCCAGGCATTCTGTCGCGAAGTCCCCTTCGACGATCTCACCGCCACAGAGCTTGCATCTGCCGGTTTTAGGTTCTTTATCCTCCGTCATAGTATCATCCAGCTTCTTAACCCTGAGATCCATGATGTCTTTCAAAGTCCTCTCCTTCGGCAGGTTGAATATTATTGTCAGTACCGTGCTGCCCGTCGAATGCTGTGAACTTGTTGCCTGCAGCATCCATGTAATCCGAAACATTTTTAACAGCTTTTCCGTAAGTGATTCTCATCTTTATCTTTTCTTCCATTTTTACTACCTCCAACTTTCTATCCAATTCTATAACCCACTGCTTGTTCCATAGCTCGTGTTTGCCTGCTCATAGAGCGTCCGTAGCGGTCCCGGCAGGAGCTCCTTCCAATCCCCGGACTTCTGCGCAGCCCTGAAAGCGTCCTCGCATTTCCCGGTGTGGCTGTGGCAGGGCTCGCCGAACACCAAGCCCAGGTGCGTGTTGAATACGATGTACCTCTGCTGTGGGGTGATTGTGCCGCCGCAGATATCGCACATTACTTCGTGGGGTAATCTTGTCATTTTCCCCCCTAGACAAATACTGGTATCCGAGTACCATCTTGTTTCACTATAGCGCCGTTCGCGTTGATTTCTACTTTTGTACCATTGTTCTCCCGAACATAATCCTGTTCAGGCGTTGTGCTGAACCGCAACCCTGCTATTGACCAGGGATGTCTTCTTAGTGATACTGTAGCCTTGTCTTTCCATTCCTGTAGCCAGTTCTTGCGAAGATGGTCATAGCTTTTCATGACTATCGGGTACTGGTGTGCTAGTCTCCATTCCTGGAAATAGGACCCGAGCATGAACCTTATATCTGAGAATATCGGTGCCCTGCCGCATTTGGGGCACAGGAGTATTTTGAGAGGGTGCTCTATTGGCATCTGGTATTTTTCCCCACAGTAGGGGCACGTTACTTCAGCCATCTTAGCCCTCCTGCTTTACATCATCATCTGGTCCCCGAATGAACGAATCTGGTTCCCAACTCAGTTTCTTCGTCTGCACTATGTACCCATAGAGGTGTTTGCAGGGCATCTTCTGCGCAAGCCCGCGCTGCTGGAAGTCCTGGCATGTGCAGTAGCCCAGGGAGCGTTCCAGGTCAACGTAGAGCTTGTAAGCCTTACCTTCGCGGTTCAGGCACGTCCAGTTGCCGTTCTCCTGGTGGATGAAGCTGTAGGGCTCATCGTAAGCCCTCAAGATCCTGTTCATCCTGTCCTGGCTGCCTGTGGCATCAAATACGAGCTTTATTGCACTATTCATGAGACTTCCCTCCGGCGGCTGCGCTATTCTTTTAGCACCTTCTGTTCTCAATGTATGGTGCAGCACGGCCTCCGCTTCTTCGCTCCTGTCGAACATGGTCATGACTTTTGGTGAAATGTACTCTATTCTGCCGCTGGCTGACATCTCGGCTGTCCAGTCGTTCACCAGCTGGTTCCCAATACCCACGGCCCGGCGCTGCGCCTCATCCCAGTCGCCTTCTACGCCTTCGTAGAGGATGCCGAACGATGCTTCCTGGATTGAACCTTCCCAGAGGATCTTTGCACCCCTGGTTATCATCATCTTGCTTACAAACATACAATATCCTCCGTAACCCTGGGCTCAAACCTGCTTGGAGCCCAGTCGCATACATCCTCATCCCCTTGCCTGCTGATCAGCCGGGCGCAGCGCGTGTAATGCTGGCAGTGCGCGCAGGTCTTCCCGTCAGGGTGCTTCTGCCATGGATCTAACAGGACGTTGCCTTCCACAGTCTTTATGTCAGTCTGGCATAGATGGATTACCTCTATCTCTTTTCCGGTGAAGCCGGCTTTGAGTAGCTTGACCCGTACTTCACTTGTTTCGAGGGTCATGTACCTCCTTTGATTGCTTTCTCGCCTGGTATATCGCGTCTGCTATGATCTAATCCCTGTTAGTCAGTGCCCACTCTATACCCTTTTTGATAGAGCTAATAACGTCTTCTATATCAATGCCTTCAAGTAAAAGCCCTCTTTGCTCCGCGACTTCCTGGATATCTACTAATGCCAGGTCGTAGCAGTGGTACTCCATTTCCTTGAACCTGCTGGGGCTCCAGTCGCAGGTCGTCCGGTCGGCTTTCGCGCCGCAGAATTTGGTGCAGCGGCTGAATGAAGTACAATGCTCGCAGGTCATGCCTGGCGGTAGCTTCATCTCATCCTTTGGTTTAGGGTCTGGGTCGTACCACTCTGGGAGCACTGAGCCGTTTTTCGCGTAGAAGAAACTCTCTTCGTGTTTTGCCTCAACTGCCTTTGGCTCGTCGCCTTCATCGTAGAACCCTATGAGATCAAGCGCAAATAGGGGGTCGTCTATCTCGGGTTTATAGTAGAGCGGACCCGATGTGTATATATCAACCATTCTGTTGCGCTCTTTCTCTGTGAGCTTTCTGTGTGGTGTACTACCCCAGGTAATGTCTTTAAGCTCATTAGTGTCAAGTCCCGCTTCCTTGAATGCCTGTTCTACCGCTTCTTTCTCTGAAACACATTCATACAGCTCCACGGGCTTTTTTGGATACTTCACGCCGTTTAAGTACACCTTCCAGCCCCGGAAGACTTTCTTTCGTGAAACTGCAGTCGTGGAGATCTTAGTTGCCATGCTTCCTCCTGCTTTTCCTCTGCTTCGGCGCGAATAAGTTCAGCTTCCCGCCGCCGTTGATACACTGCTTGCACCTGGCGTTACCTATCTCTACCGAGTTGAAATCACATTTCACGCAGCTCCCGTAGATCTCGATGTGCAGGGATTTTGTTTCCCTGCGCTTCAGTGCTACTCCGATATTCTCTCTTGAGGCGAGCATCTGTGCTCCTGTCTGGCCGCCGTTGTTCATGACTGCTCCGGCTTCTTTGTTTCGATTACGTACCCCAGGGTTTCCAGGTATTTTAGTTGTTTAAATACCACTTTTAGATTGCAGTATGCTTTGTACACTGCAACACAGACTGCGGATATCCCCTGCTCGAACAGGCAGTCGCCCTGGATGATATACATATTCAATATGGGGTCCCAGTGGAGCTTCAGGTGCTCATGGGGCGCGTATTCTTTATTTATTAAGTCCTGCGCTGCCTTTTGCGAACGTGCCTCTGTGACGAGGTAATGAACCTGGTCGTGAGTGTTTATTACAGTCGCTTCAGGGTTGTCAAGGGCAGCTCTTATTTCTTTTGCAGCCGATTCGCTGAAGCTGCTTATGTTCAAGTTCTCTACCAAAAAGTTGTTTTTAATTACGTACATTTCTCGGATACCTCCAATTTTATTCATTTGCCGTTATATCACATACATCCACATTCGGCGGAGGGTGGTGAAAAACGGTGGTGTGAATAAAAGTTCCACCGAACGGCCTTCTCCGTGACCGGCGAATGTATGCGATATATTATAATCACAATCTCCTGGTAAGTGCCGACCTGCTGATGATGGTTTAGGGCTTTGCCCGACCCGCCGCGCAGTTCGCGGCGGGGAAACCTTCATCAAGCAGGTCGGCTAGTCGTTTGGTTGCTGCTGGCCGTCTTTCTCTACATTCTCACCTTTCCCAGCCTTGTTCAATCGACTGTGTGCAGCTATGGCAGCTAGAGTCATCATGCCTGCACTCGCCATCGAGCGTGGGTCCATTATCGGTATTGGTATCCTGCTTATGCCTGTATCCCTAACTCTGGGCTTAGCATTCGTAGGGCCCTTTGAACCGTATTTCCCGTGGCATTTCTTGTATTTTATGCCGCTGCCGCATGGGCATGGTTCGTTCCTTCCTGTCATTTTTATTTCCCTCCTGCTATTTTTTCCTTCATCTCGGCATAAGTGCCGCACTGCTTTTTCATCATACAAATATCACAATCCCGTGGGAATAACATCGTCTTTTTATAGACTCCGCATCTGACCTTGCCTGTAGTAAGATCGTAACCTGTCGGGTAGGGTGTAGGTCTTGGTGTAGGTAGAGCTTTTGCCTGCTTGCTTCCTGGATCGTAATCGCATGTCCAGTGGCAGCGCTCTATGACTCTTAATCCCAGACTCTCAAGGTATTCGCATATCTTGTCAATCTCTTCATTTAGCGCCCTGTCATCGACTGCGCTTACAGTTATGTGAGTGTTATCCCCCACTTTCTTTACTGAAGCTCTCAGGCTCTCTGGCAGGGGCGCCGGACGGCTCGAATCACGTCTCTCGCTGGTTATTATCGCATGAGAGTTCATGTCCTTGAGTGCCTTTGGTAGTGCATCCCCGCACTTTCCTAGCTGGTATACTGTAGCTTTCCAGTTCAAAGCGTAAAAATCTCTTGGTACTTTGTTGAATAAGCAGTCTGGGTGCCCTTCTATTAGCAGCACGCGCCTGACCTTTGCACGCGGTCCTTTGGGTCCTGATTTCGCCATATCTATAGAATCCCTCGCTCCTTCTTGATCTCATCCCAGGCTTTGTTGATCTCAGCAGCCTTTCGCTCAAACTCCTTCTTTGTCTCCTCGCTGAGTACCATATCCGGGTGAAATGTTTTCATCAGTGTCTTGTATTTTGCCTGGAGCTCTGGGTTGCTTGCCAGTGGGCTTATCCCCAGGATCACGTAGTTAAGCTCGTTAACATCTCTCTTCTGAGGCTCAACACACCCTTCCAACCGTAGCTCGTATTTTGCCATAGAGTCAGCGAAGTTCTCGATTCCCATTAACTGAGACCTTACTTTGTACTCCATCACCCTGGCTATACCCCACATATTGAGGCGGCAGTTACTCTGTCTGGTGGATCGGAACTCGTATTCCTTTCCTTTATATTTGAACCGCAGTAACGCAACGTTTGATGCTGCATCGTGCCTTATGTCAATCTCAAGCCCGTTGATACCTATCATACCAAGCCAGCGGGTGATTTCTTTCATTGCCGCTTCTATTGATTTGGTAGTGGCCATTCTTCCGATATTTGGGTTTACTTTTGCCATTTAATTCTCCTATAATTCTAAAATCAATACCCTTGCCCGCACACCGCGCATACCCGGTTGCACCTGTGATAAGCTCTGTTCATCACGAACCTGTGCCCGGTCCTGCCTTTGTGAGTGCGCAGCCTGCGCCTTGCATTATACTTTTGCCGCTGTCTCGCTTTCCTCTGCTCCTTTAGTGGCTTGCACATCCTGCCTCTCATGCCATCACCCTGATTACCTGTAGCACTATGAACGCGATAATTATTCCCGCCACCACGCATTTACCTATGAAAGCCAGGAAATCCAAAATCTTCCCGGAGATCTGGAGGCTCATAGTATTACCCCGCTATTGAGTAGATCTATCTCTGCCGATATGAGAGTAGTCTGGCGTGTGAATACCTTCACCGCGAGCTTGAGCTTGAATAGTCTGAACACCTTGTACCAGGGTGTGTTAAGATACATATTCTGCGATTTCTCCGCGAGCCCCTGGTATTTTAATAACTCCTGCTGGAGAGCATCAAAAGTTTCATCCTTGATCGTCCGGATAATCTGGCTCTCTTTATCCATAATTATAAAAGCGCCACTGTTCATGTTATCACCAGTAATATAGGAGGGGGGAAGGGGTGGTGGTGGCTTTCCCCTTCTCCTGCCCTTGGATTTCTTTATCTCTGATCACTGTCATTTTATCTTTGTAGCTTTTACAAGTATTGGGGTTACACTGCTTCCTCTTCCTCTCTTTTTTGCTGTACTTTGCCGACTTCGTTGTTTGAGTACAGCCTCCGCGTTCTCTATTATGGAATCTACAACCCTGCCGCCACCGAGGGGCTGATAACCTGTCAGCTCTGTCGTTACTATGATTCATTGAACCCCTCCATCTCCTTCATCAAGAACTGTTCCCACTGCTGCAGCACTATTGGTTGGTCAGCAACAATCTCCCCGCATATAACGCATCTATTGGTTTCCGGGCGCATCCCAATGTTATCCGGCACGCGCCCCTTGACTATCTCAGGGATGGGAATGTGCTGATGTTCTTCGAACATGCTCAACCCTTCTCTATGTGAACCTCATTTTGTGTGAAGATTTCTTCATTCTCCGCTACGAGCTCCGCTAAAACAACCTCTTTTGATACGCCTTTTGTAGTGGCGGTGAACTCGATGTCCTTTATTGTATCCGTTAACGCAGTGTGCATCATTATCGTGATAAACAAATTTTCCATGTTTGCTGCGTTTTCGGCGTCAGTAATCCCCATCTCTTTTACACGCTTCTCTACGTAGTCCCGGCAGTCCTGTGCTGCCTTGTCCATATCCTCTGTTTTAAAACCTCTTTTGATCATTTCTTTCGCTAAGAATGCGATATTAAATCTTAACTCGCGTTCTGCTTCATACGTTTTTGCGATTATTTTTACTTGCATAGTTCCTCTACCTCCGTCCTATCCTCTTCTCTCAAATTACAGATCTCGATCTTCCCTTCCCACCGGCTGCCTTTGCACTCATACGCGCGCTGGCAGGGGCAGCCTTTGAGCATCCCCGTCCATAATTCAAGGCATTGCCTGTCATGGCAGTAATAGACCGCGATCCCGTGTTTTGTTCTAAATGTGCGCGAGCCGTCGCATTTACCTTCAGTCCCCAGCGGGCATATCATACGGTAATTGATAGTCCACGGGTATGTAGCGCCGGACGCTATGTTAGTCTGAGCTTTTACGGCGCCGCTTTCCAGCGTTATTTGACTCGCTGCCGCTGTTGCCATTTCCGTTATTTCTCCTGAGCAGGGTAAGTGCTTCCTGGAGAGCTTTTTCCCGCTCGTCTAATTTCACCCTGAGTTTCTGGCATTCTGCCAGCCCTTTTAACAATCTTACCTCGTCCCCGGCTTTCTTCTCTATCTGATCGCGCAGGGATTCCGAAGGGCCGCCAATCGCTTTTAACAGAGGCAGGTGCTCTCGTGGTATCCATGCGGATACCTGTACTAAGTCCTTCGGCTGCTTCGGCTTTTTTGCTGGCATCAGGCGAACTCTGACTGGGGGTTCCTGTGATTGATATCATCTATGTGCGTTTCCCTGGTGCTCTGTCCTCGTTCCCGCTCTAGTTTCTTCTCCTGTTCTGGCACTTTTCCCCGGTCACGCCGCTTCTTTGTTACGTGTATGACTGCCTTTCTTGCTGCGCCCGGATCTTCACTTCCTTTGAATGTGCCTGCGTGCCTTTCGACCTTTGGTGCTGCCGCCACGGTCAGCTTTTTGGTTTCTATCTCCCTGTCTATTCTTGCCAGCTCTGATAATATCGGAGAGCTCGTGTGGTTGAGATCCGTTATCTTTGGTGGCTCAATCCAGGGCTGTTCGTAATCGAAATCCTTGAAAGCCGCTATTACCTTATTCATTTCAGGGTCCTCGGAGCATATCTGCTTCAGGTCATCTAAAGTCTGCACACGTTTCCCATCTGTTGTGAACACGAATATCTCTACAACAGCAAAGGTACCAGTAACAAGCTTCGCGTACTTGTTCAGTGTCTTCAGGTAATTCTTGGCCCTCTTGTAATTCGAGCCTGATTGCTGCTTTGGATTAGTGCTCTTGTCATCCAGCAGTTCCATATGATCCATGATTGCGTCTATGCAGGTCTTGGTCTGGAATTTGACCTTGCCTTCCGTCAGAACGAGTTTGATAAGCCCCTGGAACGCCTGCCGCAGCTTTGGGTCCTTGGGGTACGAGATCTCTTTTCCCATTTCCACCGTCATTCCTCCGATTGAAAAAAGTTAATGGCTCTTAGATTCTCAGGGTGATAATGTCTGCTCTGGCTTTACAAGAGTCTCTTCTGTTCCTTCTTTTTTCTTTGCCTTCTTCTCTTTTGTCTCTTTTGCCAGTTTTTCCTTTTTCTTCCTTTCTTCATCCTGGAACTGTTCGAGCTTGAGATCTTCGCCTGTTATTTCTGACATGACTAGGTTGAATTTCTGTTTGCGGCTTGGTCCCACTACTGCTTTGAGCAGCTCGGGGTCTTTTGATGAGATGCTTACTTTGACCGATAGCTTGTCTTCAAGAGTTCCCACATATACTGCAGTATGTGTTGTGTTCCAATCTTCTTTCACAGTCTCTGCGTCCTTGATGTTAGTCGCCTTGAGACTGAGTTTTGTTTTTAATGTCTTACTTCCCATATTTGGTCTCCTATTAATCTTTTAATTCTGTGTTCGTTTCTTCTTTCCTTTTCGCGGCCTGGTATAAGCTTCAAGACCTTTCTCGGCAAGATGCCTGAGAGTCTCGCTTGTGCTTGCGTGGTTAAGCTGCTTCTGTAGCCGTTCCACTCTGCGGAGCATTCTCAATGGCATCCTGACAGTTTTTCTTATAGTCTTGACTGCCGCTTTGTTTATCATACTCTGCCGACCTTACTGACCTTGCCGCGCCTGTACTTCTTTTCCAGTTCTTCCATCGTGATCTTACCTGCAGCTATTTTGCAGAGCAGTATCACGCTTTGTTCGATAGTACCAAAAGCCGGTAGCAGTTCATCAGGTACTTCTGACAACGAGAGTTCCCTGGGGTCAAGGCCGATTTTGTTGTTCGCTGTTGCTGCGGCTGCTTCTGTTGCCATGGCTAGTCTCCTGTATGCTGATAATAGTGTGCCAGATATTTCCTGATGAATGCTGACCTCTCAGTTTTTGTTGATGTTTCCCAGCACTGTGCCACTACATCCACTGCATTCGCTAGCGTAGGTGAGTTCCCCTTCGTCCCGTACTTGACTGTAACCCCAGAGCCCTCAGCCCATTTCTCGAACTCTTCCTGTAGTATCTTTCCTAAATCTTCAAAGAGTTCCTTTGTCTCCTTGAACACTTTGATAGATACCCTCTTAGAGCCAGAGCGCGGGCTGGGGTGCTTTTTATAAACTCTCATTGATACCTCGATTTTTTTGCCGCTATGTCAGGTGTGTGTAACAGGGTTGCCGTCCTGTAATCAAGCCTAACAGTCTGACATATGTCATCATGTGCATATATATGTTTCGGTGACTGAAAATATAAATCAAGTCAAAACGTCAACGGGATAATTAATTTTTAGTCACTGAAAACAATTTTAAAGGAAAAGGCTTATTAACATTAGGAATTATATCACACACTAGGGCAGGAACTAAGCTGTTGCCGCGGCGAATAGCACAGACATTTCGTGGTTAATAGAACCCGGATACCTCGTTCTGTGTCGTTTCTGCCCTAACCGCTTATTAGTCAGATTACACCATACCACTAAACAAACCCACCTAATGATTATGATAGTAATAAATCTTTTGATATTGCTCTCCTGCCTATTTTAATACAACCGTCCGGGTTACTTATATTTGTAGTTAATTATTAAATATTTTATACTATTTCCCTGAATCTAATAGATCAAGCAGTTTCCTGAACCTTACCATTGCTGCCGGGTCTTTGAATATCTTATCCATCATGAGCAACCTTGCTTCCTGGGCTTTCTGCTCCACTTCGCTGAGTAGTGATGAATCAAGAACAAGGGCGCACTGGTGGCATACCCTGGCTTCCGGGATGAGTGGTATCCTGCACCTGGGACATCTCTCCAAAATTACGGGCTTTGCTTCTTTAGGCGATAGTCCGGCTCTTGCGTATATCGAGTTGACCATATCCTCATTATAGAAATTGCCGTAGATATCGAACATATGGTTACTGTTCGCTGACCAGCTGGCCTGGTATCTTATCTCCCTGTCGCTGTACCCTTTCTTGATCATGTCCGTGACCTTCTGGTGCTTGAACAGGTGGAAGTGTACTTTTTTCTTTAACCCGGTTCTCTTTAATATCCTGTTCAGCATTGCGACCAGTCCCGGATAGGTCATTGCGACTATCTTTTCCCCTTTCAGGCTTACCCAGAGCGGGGCCTCGGGATTGTTTTTATCAGGGTGTACATCCAGCCAGGCTCTTAGATACCCCATGCTCCACGTTATCGGGATGGGCTTCGGTGTTGCTGTTTTTAGATTCCTGCTCGTTGTGCTCATATACAGTATCCCGCCTGATACTGTCTCTTCCACGCTCTTGATGCGCATTGTCCCGATTGCACCTACTCTCATGCAGCTGTCTAAGTGAACTGCTATGAACGCTTTATCTCTTGGGTGCCTGCACTCATCGAGCATTATCATTATTTCTTTCTGTTCCAAGAGATCTCCTGGCTGCACAGGCGTTTTATGCTGTGGCAGGCGCAGTTCCTTTATCCATCTCGGAGGATTCCCTTCCTTGATCCAGCCGAAGAACTTCTTGACCACTTTTTTATAATTGCTCGTGTTCTTTTTCTTGATCTCCAGGCCGTCTATCATGTCGTCGAAGTCCTCTTCGGTTATAGAGTCGATGTCTTTTTTAATGATCTGGGCTACCCAGCGTAGCGTGTTTATGTCCATGGCTATTGTACTGAGCCTGTTCCCCTTCTTCCTGCAGTACTTCGCGAACTTCGGTATCAGCTCTTTGTTCTTCTTTGAGATATCTGACTTCTCTACCTGCGCTAACGCATTCTCATATCTTTTCACAAAATTGTGAATATCATCCGGGTCACCCATAACATACACCTGCTATTGTGATTATCATAGAAGTGCAGGATTATATACTTGCGGCATGTAATCGTAATAAGAGTTTCTATATTACGCTAATATTCCTACGAAGGCTTGCCGCCTTCCGAAATATCTTCTTAAAAAAGCCTCTGCGTGTTTAATGCCCTTTCTATGATGAGTTTCAGAGGCGCTATCCCTTATCAGGCATCAGGATAGCGCCCAATTCCCTTTCCTGGCGCGCATTGTGTTCGTGCAAGGCTTTCCTTGCCCTTACCCGCAAGCCTACGCATCCCTGCAGGGCCGGCACACCGTTAGTTCTCCAGCGCGTTCTTCTGTTAACTGCTGCCTGGTTTCGCTGTACAAGGCCGGAGTTCAGCCGGGGCACACCTTCAGTACTCAGGAATTTATCAAGTGTGTGGTATCGTGATTTTAGATAGATACTGCGGTGAAGGAGACAAACCCTAGCCCGCAGTACCTAACCAACGATTCTATGGAACAAATTCCTATAACATAAACTAAATTCTCTTTAAAACATATAAATTTATCTTATCCGCTCGCCGCTATGTCTGGCATCCTGATATCCTCCCGGAAGTGGTCCTTGTACCATTCCTCGAAGCGGTACGATTTCCTTTTGAGCCGGTTTCTCTGTTCTTTCTGATCTACGTAGCTACTGCAGTTAACCCACATCCTGCACGGGCACTTCCTGTTGCACCCCGTTACTGCAGTCTCAGGAACCATCTTTCATCTATCATGTTTGTGCGCGGCCTCATCAAGTTCCGTAGCCAGGAGTAGTTCTGCTGTGCGAACGCCAGGCTCTTTGTCCACTCATCCCCCCACGCTTTTAAGCACATCTGCTCTATGTGGTTCCATAAAGCCTGGTCAAAGATATTGATATAAGCGCCTATGACTCTTGATAAGTAGAACCCTGCCGTGCTGTGCTGGTCCCAGCTTGTATGTCCGGGATATCCTTTATAATAATGCCCGAATATTGCGCGCGGCTCGCTGTAAGTCGGGTAGCCCATTCTCGACAGCCGCATAGATTTCTCTTCCTCCCAGGAGAGGCCGGTGTGTGCACCCAGAAATCCCCCTATACCTGCCAGGACGTTGAATAGCTGCTTCTTCATTGCGAATGCGCAGCCACAGACGAACGGCACTTCAAATTCCTTATCCTGTCTCTCCGCAGGTATCCAGACCCACTCAAACGGCCTGTCAACGAACCTGAATGCCACCCCGTGCCCTATTGCCCCTTCGGTCTTGCATGATGGGAAATCTATCGCCTGTACTGCAGGTGCGACTATGGCGTTCGGGTGTGCTTCTAATGTTGTGAGAAGCCTGCTTAAGTTCTGCTGGTTGAAGCAGACGTGGGAATCCATGTACAGTAGCGTATCACCTGTTGAATACTGCCCCCCTGCGTTCCTGGCAGCTCCGCAGCTCTGGACGTTCCCCAGCACAGTTATCGGGAATTTGAAATCGAACGGACCGTACTTGCTGTAGAAATCCTTGTACTGCATTGAAGTGACATAGATCACTTCTTTGTCCATTGGCAGCGCGGCTGCCTGTGCTAACATCTTCTGTACTCGCTCCCGTCCTTCATTATGCTCCTGGATTATTATACTTAGCATATTATAATCTCCTGATATTCCTCATCTGCCTGAGCAGCGTTTCTATGGTATTCTCGCCTTTGATTCTCTGTAGCTGTAGCGTTCCTGGATCTGCTGATATTGTTGCTCCTGCTGGTACGCTTTCTACCGTGACCGGGAATGTTTTCTGCATTATCGGGGTATCCGAGAATACATCACTTGCTGCAAGCGTCCTTGTCGCTGTCCAGTCCTTGTAGCCTGTCTTTGTGACCTTGACAGTATGGGTTCCCAGATCACATGCCACTATAGTATCGCATGTACAGCCTGTGCAGAAAGTGAGATCTTCGGGCGTGTAATGACCGAGGTAAACATTATCGACATAGACCTTTGCCGAGCTCAGAGGTAGCCCTCCCGGATCAGTGGCCTGCAGTATGTGCCATGTCGCTGGTGCTGGTGTTGGTGTGGGGGTGGGTGCAGGTGTTGGTGTTGGAGTTGGGGATGGCTTCGGAGTAGGGGTGGGCGTAGGTGTAGTGCCTATTGTGAAAGTCTTTGTCGCAGTATCAGTCTGGCCGCAGCTGTTCGTGACTGTCATGGTGACAGTTTTTGATCCGGTTGTAGTATAGGTGTGCGTAGGATTCTGCAGTGTGCTTGTGCTGCCATCCCCGAAGTTCCATGACCATGATTTTAGTGTGAGCCCTGTTCCCGGAGTGCTGGCATCCGTGAAAGTCATTTGAATACCTATATCCGGGCTGCTTGGGGATGTCGAGAATGCTGCAGTTGGCTTCACACACACAGGGCCCCATATTCCCAGCTTTGCCGTTTTTGCCTGGTCCCTGAGTTGTTTGTACAGGGTATGGTTAACCACATCAGTATCAAGATCCCATTCAGGGCGGTGGAAGTAGCAGGCGCGCCCTTCTTTGAGCATAGTCTGGTTTGCCTCGGTGCTATCGGGCAGGACTATAACTGCCAGTAGCCTGCTGTATATGTCATACGGTCTTTCCGGATTAACCTTCAGTGTCACGGTTTTGTTGAGCGCTAGCTCTGTCATCCGCGTGTTAGCGTCATAGTAGAACTGCTTGTCAACTATCATGGAGCTGTCAGGCGCGCAGTCTATAGTTGAGTTCTTTTCCAGCTCCGTTGCCGGCTTCTCAGGGGTGTTGATACCCAGCAGGCGTACTTCGAAGTTGGTTGTACCCTGTCTTGCTTTTACTGTATCCCCGTCTACTATTTCTGTTATAGCTACGTTCGTTAAGGTGCCGCTGTCTGGTACGGTCACTGTTCCTGGTAGGCAGGTTACTCTTAATGCGTAATCTGATTCGTATAGGGATATCGCGTCATTGAAAACATCAATAGTTCCTTCTGAAGTCAATATGGCTGTATTCTCATCTCTGAACTTCTTTGCGTTCTCTATTGTTGTTGAATAGGTAGCCATTACAGTACTTAGTACCCCGGTATCCCCGTTCTCACAGGCATCCTTTGCCGAGAACGATATTGATTTCAGACTATCTACCCAATCTCTTGCTGTCCATGATTTGTCACCGGGCCCTCTTCCTAAGTATTTGAGCACCGACCATATAACGAACGATGACTCGAATAGTAGGAATGTTATTAGCATCCGCTTCCCACTCCAGGCTTTAGACTCATATTTCCCAGTTTCTGCTTTTGGATTATTTCTTACCCAGTATGACATTTCCTTGAATTTGTTTTTTAGGAAGTCATAAGAAGAGGATCTCCAGTTTACTGTTGATGTGGCCGATAAGCTGTCTCCGTACAGCTCTGCCATCGTATGCACGTTCTCGCCTAGCCCCTCCTTTATTACTGGCTCTGTTCCCTCGAGGGCAATCATTGTATTTATAACGGTGTCTGTATATATCTGCGGGTCTACATCTTTCATGGCGACATTTGCTTTTGCTGCTAGATCCGTTGCTACCCTTCCTATGGTTGCCTCGTCTGCAGTGGATTCCACTTTTGGTGTGAGTCTTATGAAATTGCGTGCTTCGTTCTCTTCTGGTCTGAGATACTTTATTTCCTCTAAATAATCTGCTAATATCCTATGTTCTTTCGTCCCTTCAGCCCTTAGCTTAACTATGATATCCGAGAACTCTGCAGGATCTATGTTCTTGACTACATCCATGATATCCTGATACTTGCTGATACCCTGGTTGATGATCGAGCTTATCCTTGCAGTATCCACCAGTGTTGTGCCCTGCAAGTATTCCTGTAGCCATTTCGCGTTGCTGTAAGCCCATTCGGATATCTTCATCGACTGTGCCGCTGTTTCGGTTACTTTTGTGTTATCTGTGAGCAGCGTCTTCACGTTAGCTTCAAAGTCTAGCCTGTCCTGTAACCTGTATCCTTTCTTTGGGACGGCTGTAAGGTAGTTCTTAAATCCTGTGAAGTCCCCTAATAACTTCCCGGATTTCGCAAGCTCTATTAGATTATCTAACTGAGTGCTTCCCATGCTTGGGAGTCTTGATATTATATCAAGGTCTTGGATTATAGTTTGCAGGGCCGGGCTATCTTCTGCTACTTTCGTTAGTTCAAGTCCTTTCTCCATGAACTTTGATTTGCTCACCACTTTGACTGTTCCGCCAACGAGCGGTATCATGCTCAGGGATAATCCCAGGTAATTCCACCAGGTCGGGTCCTCTGGCAGCCCTGTGTATATCGAAACGTGATCCCTGATAATGTAAGCATCAGCTGCTGGAGTGAATATATCAATCGTAAGTGCAGCTGTCCAGTTCCTGCAGTCCGTTGTTACTCCGAAGAGGTCGCATATCGCCTGCTCCACAAAGCTTGGCAGCGGTGGTGAGACTGTAATGCTCTTTGCCCCGCTGAATGCGTAAACCTGGCTGCTGTCTACTATTACCGGGTTTGAGTCGTTCACTGCGAAGGCATATTCCCATCCGACAGTTAGCCCGTCATTCGCTGTGAACGTGACTTTACACCCGTTGCCTGTGCAGAGCCTCGAGGTTATGGTACTTAACCCCAGCAGATAATAATCCGTGAAAGGTATCTGGGTTGCATCATATACTTTGACCGTGTTCGTTCCTGTGTTGCCGCCTGAGACTGTTACATCGAACCTGTTCGTCGGTACCGGGGTGGGTGCGGGGGTGGGTGTTGGCGTTGCTGCCAGGAACACTACTGCTGAGATTACACCGGTTTCGGAGCTGTTGTACCCTGCATCCCCTGCGAACCTCGCTTTTATATCCTGGCTGCCTATGTGCTCGTTCGTTGGCGTCCAGTAGATCGCAGCATATCCGGTTGCTGTCGTTGTTGTTGTGCCTATGACTTTTGTACCGTTTATTCCTGTTGCCACGAACTCCACAGTCTTCCCGCTCAGGGGGGTTTTGAACAGGTCAAGGCAGCCTGTCAGCGGAGATAATATGTATAAGTAAGCTCTCAGGGCATATTGCTGTCCTGCGTACAGCGTCGTTGTATCCTTTTCCGTGCTGTCTTTGAGTGAGATACTGCACATCATTGTGCTGGTTTTTGGTGCGGGGGTCGGAGTCGGTGTTGTGTGCAGCACTTCATCTACTATCTGCAGGTTGTCCACGTAGACGCAGTTTCCATAGAAGTACGCACCCCAATCTGAATTGAAATACACTTCTATTGATAATATATGCGACCCCTGGTATCCTGATATCAGCGGTGTTACGTGCCCTATAACAGTCCCGGCTCCAAGAGGCACCGAGTCTACCACATTTCCATCTATTAGTACTCTTAATGCCAGGGGCATGTCTATTTTACTTAGATCCTGGCACCTTCCTGATTTGAAGTCTAGCTTTATCTTGAAGTCTGAATTTATATCTATGGTCTGGTTTATCCTTATGTGATCTCCCAGCGCGAAGCTTGGCGGCGGGCAGCCTGAACAGCCGCTCCAGAAGAACTTCTCTGATGCCGAGCCGCTTGACATCCATTCTGAGCTCTGGCTTACTGAGCATCCGCTTATACCCGTCTTTATTTCCGATGTCCAGTCCGTTCCTGCTTCAAATGAAGGGTTTTTTATTGTTGTCATCAGTTTACCTTTGTTGTGGTCGCTCCTGGTGGTGTGCTACTAAATGTAATATCGAATACCGGCGCTGGGGTCGGGGCCGGAGTTGGTGTAGGAGTTGGAGTTGGTGTGGGTATCGGAGTTGGTGTTGGGGTCGGTACAGGGGTTGGTGTTGGGGCTGGAGTTGGAGTTGGTGCGGGAGTTGGTGCTGGTATCGTTACATCACACGACTCGCATATACTACCTTTCCATGAGCAGTATAAATCTAATGTATGAAGCCCACCCTCATCCGAGGTTAAATAGAAATTCCCGTAGCTTATGCCACTTATCTGACTCTTTATAATGCCGTCTTTCTTAAGATAAGCTGTCCAGGATTCTCCTGCTACACCGATATAGAAGAAAACTGTTAATCCGTCTACATGGATATTCTGTATCCACCATCCGCATGACATTATACTGCCACCTTGAGTTTCTTTAAACTCACTGATACTATGACCGGGCTTGCTCCTGACGGTATGCTGTTAAATGTAATATCAAATATCGGCTTTGGGGTTGGTGCTGGCGTCGGGGTTGGTGTGGGAACCGGAGTCGGTGTAGGTGTAGGTGTTGGGGCAGGTGTGGGAGTCGGAGTTGGAGTGGGGGTTGGTGTTGGGGTCGGTACCGGTGTAGGTGTTGGAGTTGGCTCTAGCCCCTGGACCTCTGATGATGGTAAGAAATCCCCTACCCATTGTAGGCTCCCGTTTATGTAATGCGCTACCTCTACCTGAAGCCCCACTACCCTTAGTGCGGTCTGGATACATATGTTGCAGCCAACCGTGCTGAACTCGTGTGGAGTAGTTACTGTGTACTTGACTGTTGAAATGTCTACCCACATTATATTCCCTAACCCGGCACTGTTGCTGAATGTTGTATATGCCTGTACCGATACTACCATGCTTATCCCCTCAGTTTCTTTAATTTTGCTGATAAACCCACAAGCGTTTCCTTATCTGAGCAGCACAGGGTAAAGTCGCTGTTGCATGATACTTCCCCGCTTCCTGCCAGTACCTTCAGAACATCTTTTACTTCATCTGCCGGCTTTCCCGTCTGTATCGCAAGGGTATCTGCTGATACGCAGCCGCATTTGCTGATCTGTTCCCTTACGATATCTATCGTGCGATCTTTGTTCACTTTAATTACTATTTGCGCGCTCGTTAGTACCGGCATGTTTCACCTTTTAGCACCCTGTCTTTTCGTCTCCTGACTGTACAAATCCTAAATAGTAGTCCTGGCAACCCATAATCTCTTGTATAGATGGTGTGAATCCCAGATTCCTGAAGCCCAGATAAGCGTCGCTCAGTTCCATTATCTCAGGTACTCCCAGGGCAGCCTTCCCCCCTTTCCCTGATATCCAGCCGCACAGGGCGTTTGCTGTGAAATAAGTATAATAAGTCGTATCAGGAAGATTTGCATAAACCGTGTTGTTGATAAAAGGATTCGCTTCTATTATAGCCGAGCATAGCAGGCTTATACAGTATTTTGAGAAACTGTATCCCTGGGCCGGGATTGCGGCGAGCTTGAGAACGTCGCTCGTTAGAACTGTTACATCCACGCCCAGAGCTTTAGTTGCGGTTCCGAAAAGTGATCCGTTGACACTAACATTCACTGACCCTTCTCCTTCCTGGATTATTATGTGAAACGTCTTTGTTGTCATCTGTCATGGCTCATATCATATCTCTTAGATTATTTCCTGCTCTTCTGCAGTTCTTTTCAGTGCCTTCGCGAGTTCCTCTACTCCGCGCATACTGCAGTAGAGGTCCTGGTTCTGGGCGACGAACTTATCCTGCTGCGCAAGATTGATGTGGTCGGTGAACTCCTGGTCTGTGAAATCCGCAAGGTCTTCTCTCTTGAAGCAGGGGCTTACCTGTCCCACGCGGTCTATGAACTGCTGGTGCCTGTTTACGAAATCGCTTACCCCCGGTGCTGTTGTTGGCTGCGGCGACGGTGTGTATGAAGTCCCTGGTGTTGGGGTGGGCGTGGGCTCTTCATCAGGCTCAGGCGTTGGTGTGGGAGTCGGTGTTGGAGTTGATGTAGGGGCCTGTCCGAATACTATCGGCGGGCTTTCTGCTATTATGGGCATCTGCTGTTCCTGCCCCCTATCCTGTTATCGGTGCTATTTCCGCTTCCAGTTCGTCCCTGTCATAGGAACCGTGGATGTATAAGCAGACTGTGTGCGTTCCGAGAATGGACGGCGGCTGGTAGAAGTCAAGGTTATATGTTCCCACTTCTCCCGGGTTCAGAGTCTTTATTCTTACTGCTTTCGTTGTGCTTACCCTGTCCATTCCAGCGAATACTTCCCCGCTTGACGGGCATACCCCTGGTGTTCCCGGATGCAGCCTTATCTCTACTGCCAGGGATATCGCCCAGGGCGAGGTGTTCGTGATTATCACGTTGTTTATCTCGAAGTGCTGGTCTGTGGCGTTCTGCTTCATTGTTATTGCCGAGATATCCAGGATTACTGTCGGAGATCCCGATGGTGGGGCTGTGAAATCGAACGTGCCTATGTTCCCGGGCGCAGGGGTCGGTCCCGGTGTCGGAGTAGGTCCCGGTGTTGGGGTGGGGGTGGGTGTTACTCCTGTCGATGTGAATACCGCAGATATTGAGCTATCTGTTAGTGCGATGGTGCCTGTGTACGGGTTTGTGGTTATTGGCGCCGGGCAGGATGTCGGGGTCTTGCACCATTTTGTGAACGTATTTCCATAGGCTGGCACTGCCTCGAACTTGAAAGAATCATTTAAGTTGAATGTGAAATCTTTCGGTGTTGATGTGGGTCCCGTACCTGTCAGGCTGCCTATGAACACGTTGTTTTTATACACGTTTACAGTACCCGTTCCCTGTGAGATATAGACATGGATGGTGGATGTGTTTGCTGATACGCAGTACTGCGATTCTCCTGTGGGGCTGCCGTCGTTCCCGGCTACCCAGAGCGCATCATCCAGTGTCAGGTCGGTATTATCGTTCGCTGTCTTCAGGTCGCTGTAAGTATAAGTTATCCCGCCTATCGTAACCGATTGCACGAGCGCGGTCATCACCAGCCTTGATACTATCTGGCTCGTTGACCCTGTTTCGTTGTATGTTACACCGTCCGTTCCCAGATATGACCAGGACAGGCCGGATGCTACAAAACATCCGCCCATTCCGAACTTGTTCGCTATATAATTCTTTCCATTCGCCGTTAACATTAGAAACCACATCCTGTCTTTGAATTGCCTGATGAGATGAAACCTAAATAGTAGTCCACGCACCCCATTATCTGCTGGTTCGTCGGTGTGAATCCCAGATTCTTTATGCCTAAATAAGCGTCAACCAGCTCCAGGACTTCCGGGACTGATAACCCTGTCGCGCCGCCTTTATCCGTTACCCACCCGCATATTCCCGCCGCCACTGCCTGTTTCAGATACCCTGTCACTGTGCTTCCCGATACCACGATACCCGGTGGCGTTATTGAGCTGCAGTTCCCGCCGGTTACGCTAAGGCAGGTTACCGCACCTGTCGGGCTTACCGATACCTGTGCTTCAAGAGTGTTATATCCGGCGAGCGTCCATCTTATTGTATGAACCCCTTCTGTGAGTGATAGTACTGTCATGTTATCTCCCGGTGAGTTTCTTTAGTGTGTTCACGAGCCGGTCATGCGGGTTCTGTATCAGCGCGTTCCTGATGCCGGCAGCAGATTCAGCCCCTTCTACCGATACCTGGCCCTTCGGACCGTTAACTATCAATGTGAACTGGTCTATCACATTCATTCCGATCAGCACGTCGTTTCCCATTACGAGCGTGTCAGTTTCCTGGATCACGTCGCCTATCTTGACTTTGCACATATACATTGGCAGTGTTCTGATAGAACCGTCTGCAAGGGTTACGTTCCCCGCGCCCACCGTCTCTAACCCGATATCCACTGCGATGACCTGCGGCAGTACTAACCCTCCGCTGAACCCCGTATCTACGATTGCCCCGTATGATGTGGCTTTATATAACCCCGTGATCTCGCATTCTAACCTGATCTGATTCTCGTTATCTATCCCGGCTATTACCTGTTGCAGTGCCATGTCATGCCGTCAGGATTACGTGAGGTGTAAGTGGCTGTAGCTGAATGATACCGCGCTCTTGAAACCGATCCTCTCTGAGAAGAACTGCCTGTCTGGATACTTGTCTCTGGCAGTTCTCATTGCATCAGCCAGTTTCGGAGCTATAAAATATTCTTTCGAGATTGGGTCTATCGCTATGTATTCGCCCCAGTTCTTCTTCTCGATGGTCGGCTTTAGCCGCTCATATATCTCCTTCGCCTGGCTGATCAAGTCCTGGCTGAGTGCCTTGATCATAATTGGTGTTACAGGACCTCCGGGCTATTAAGCGTTAAGTTGGCTTGGTGCAGCCCGGAGGTCCTGTTGCGCTATGGCGCTTTTATCTGTCAGCTTATCAGTTCCCGCTCAGTACTGAACTCAGTACTTGGTAGGCAGGACTCTCTTCGCGCACTCGACCGCTGCTTTCTTTCTGCTGTCGGCTTCGTCCCTGGTGCATGTCTTGTATGGCTTGCCATCAGGGGCCATCTTGCCTACCAGCTTGGGGTTATTGGTACAGTGGTCGCCCAGGCTGCAAGCATCCTGCATTGCGCTTGATACACCCGCTATCCTGCGGAGTAATCTCGGGGACTGCAGCATGTTCTTTCTTGATCTCGTGTATGAGCCTGGCGAGGAGTTGCCCCCCGGACCCATGAGGGAGATAGTCGTTACTGGCTTCTGTGTGAAGTCAACTTTTGTCAAATATGCCATTTTAAATACCTCGTTATGTCCTTCAACCCTTTTCGGGCATTCATGACTTTATAAAAGAGAATATATAAAGAAATGTAAAACAGGGCAGTTTGACAGGGATCAACAGAGAAAATGCTATATGTCTATAAAGCTACATTACAATGATGAGTATGAGTGAGAATACAGAAAATGTTCCACAAGACCAGTTAAATATCAGGGTTCCAGAAAAACTGCACTTCGACTTCAAAATGGCGGCGACTAAAAATAGGACGACTGAATCCGCTCTTATACGTGACTTCATGGCGAAGTATCTGGCCGATACTAATAAGCCTGTAATATACTAATAATCCGGGCTGCCGAAGTTAAGCTCAATTAGGCTCAATTACGCGCTTTTTGAAGGCTCAGGAGTATGTCCGGGCGGGGATTGCGCGCCAGGATTCATCTGTGAAGATATTGCTGCGGCTGCGCGTGTTTTCTCAAGCTCCTTGGCCTTCTTCTGCTCCATTATGTATAATATCCCGTTACGTGCCACCATCTGACAGAATAACCATTTTGAGGGCTTCTTAATGATCTTGTGTTCGTAAGCCCACTGCACAGCAGTATCAAAGTCGTCACGTACCTCCGCTGGTATATATGTATTCACCCTCATGGCTTTTCTGTTCCTTGCCACCTGTATCATCTTGCTTGCTTCGTTCCGGAGCTCTTTTAGCCTATTAAAGTCCAATGTCCCAAGTATCTCTTTTACATCCATTTCTACCATTAGTCCATCTCCTTATTTTTAGACCATCGCCTCATGTACCATATAATGTATTTGGATTAAAATAAACTATATGGTACAAATGGTAATGAGTACTATTATGTATATGAGCCCACTTGCTTTAAATCTCAGGAGATATATTTTATATTGATACAATGGCTAAGACCGAGGGAAAAGAAATACAGAAGGGCTCTTTTAGGTGTAATAACTGCCGTGAAGAGTTCACAGGTGCAGATAAATGCCCAAAATGCGGGAGTACACAGAACGCTAAACTCGCCGATGATGGTATAGACCAGGACCTACATACTGTCGCGAATATGTTCAGGGTTCTCAAGTCCACTGAGAATGCTGATGTAGATCTGCTTCAGGTCAAGGCGGCGGCAGCCCAGATGAGGGAGTTTGATGACAATATGCGCGAGGCGTATGTATCCCGCAGCGATATCAAGAAAAAAGAGGCTGAGATCGCGAAGCTCAAAAAGGAAGCCGAGCTTGCGGAGATGAGGGCTGCTATTGAATCCGGAAAGCCTATTCCCTCTAGTGCAGCTGCATCGCAGCAGAACCCCGGCGGTATGTATGATAATGGTATGGGTGGTATGGGGCAGTTCCCTATGTTCGGCGCCATGAGTCCTCAGACAGTACTTATGTCAAAGCTGATGAAGATGAACGGTGAAGAGAGGAAGAGCTTCCTTACCGAGCTTGGAGATCTTGACCCACAGGCTGTAGCTAATCTTTCAGCGATGCTTACTCAATCATCTCCCATGTCCATGCCTGGAGGCCCGGGCGGGGGTATGTATGGTATGCCTCCCTGGATGCAGCAGCAGATGTGGATGCAGCAGATGATGATGAATGGCGGGCATCCCCAGCAGCAGCAACAGCCGCAGCCCCAGGCCGACCCCACGGAGATCGCCCTTGGTCTGATGTCCTCCATGTTCGAGATAATGCAGAAGATGCAGCCGCAGAAGAATGATGACGGTCTTAAAGAGTATTTTAAGGATCTTAAGGAAGAACTCAAAGCCATGCGGCAGAAAGAAGGCGGCCAGGCCCAGGTCTCTGAACTGAAGCCTATCCTTGATGAGATTATGAATCTAAGGCAGCAGGTGGCCGCTGTTAATCAGAAGAAGGGGCTGGCAGATACGGTCAATGAAATAAAAGGACTTATTGATGGTCTTGAGTCTGTGGGGCTTGTCAAGAAGCCCGGTGTTGAAGGCCGGTCAGTTGATGAGGAACTTAAAGTGAAGCAGTTCGACTTTGAAAAAGAGACCAAACAAAAAGAGCTTGAGATCCAGGAGAAGAAAATAGAAGTTGAGAAAAACCGGGCTGATATGGGGAAGGCGCTCCTTACCGGGATGCTCCAGCGGTCTATGGTGAAGAGAAGGGAAGGGGATGAAGCACTCGCGCCTGCTGCCAAGAAGGTCTCTATGACTAGTAAGTCGGTTGAGAGGGTCATCAGGCCTGCTACGCCTCCTGAAATAATTGAGTCTCATGCAGCCGATGCCGGTATAGTCACGGAGACCCGGGCCCCTGTTAAAAGAGAGGTTTGAGCATGGCAGAGATCATTGATAGTGGCGAGTCATGGAAGCTCGTGATCAATACCACAGCCACAAAGCTTGACCCCAGGGACGGGTATATAGATGAGTTCCGGACAAAGGGCTACAGGGCCGAGGTCGGCAGGGACGATAACACGGGCCAGCACGTGGTCATGTGGGTCGAGTATGATAAGAAGAGAAACACCCTTGATGATGTGGCTAAGAAAGTGGACCAGCTCCGTACTTGTGGCAGGTGCCAGACCCTTGATAAGAAGAACCTGAACCTTGGTAAGATCCAGCTTGGCGGCGGGGTCGGTAGCGGTGAAGGGACCAGTGCTTCTCAAAACAGTAACTTCCCGGGGATGAGGGGTGCGGATATCCCGCAGGCGCGGGCTGCCGCTCCCGTGTTTGCTGCGGAGATGCGGAAACCTTCGGCTGTGAAGGATATGTTCTCAAATCTCATATTCGATGCTTACTTCACACGCGCGGGGAAGTACTATCTCGGCCTCATGACCGGGGATGAGACGCTTATAGACAGCGCACTGCCTAAAGACCAGAATGAGATGGGGGTGTTCATGAACGAGATACTTGACTTCATGACCGGTGATGTTGAGTTCGTCCGCTCTCCGGAAGAGGCAAAGGAGTTCCTGGGTGCTCTCCGTGCCCCTGCATCTGAAGAGTCCAGGGGCGGTGTTGCAGCTCACAAGAAGAAGAAATCTATCAATACCGGGACAGTAATATATTAGTAACTTTTATTAATCAGTCCCATCATCCTTTTTTCCTAAAAACCCATAGATAAAGCAGCTTCCCATGGCCATAACGCTGATTGATGCAAGAAGTAAGAAAGCGTAATACCTGATATTGAACACTATATATGGCGCGTCTTCGATTAGCGGCCCGGATATTAGGACATCGTAATGGACGACCGGGTAAGCGAACATCACTGAGAACGCGAAGAACATTGCGCTAAGAGCATACCACGGCTTCATAACACTGTTATGTAGCGGGCGCTTAGTTCCATGTCAGGTTAATCTCATGCTCGGATTCCAGCCGTGACAGGATGCTATTGATCACACACTCTTCGTCAGGATGAACTTCAGCGAACATCTTCAAGCTCTCCAAATCAACCGGTTTAAAACGCGAGATCTTGATACAGCCCTTTCCACCTGATAAGCTGTTTAATAAACCCGCCAGCTCAGGACTAATTGAAGCCAAATCCGTTACACTTGTTTTACGCAATGTTATAGCCATTTTACCATATCCTCTATTAGATAGACCAGTGCTCTCCTGCCTCTCGCAGGCACCACCAATCTTTTGCTTAACGTGTCTATATTAGACATGCCTGCTTTTCTTGGAGAGTTCCTGTATAAATAATCTTCTAAACCAACACTATTTTCTACTTTAGTTCCCCTCTCCGCTTTGCTGACGAAACCGCTATGTCAAGTGCGATATGTCCCTTAGCCACGAGTGCCGGAACGGGGCCGTAGTTCATCTCTATCCATACTACAGTCCTTGAATCGTGCATTATTTTCCTGTGCTCTTTTCCGAACATCTCCTGCCAGGGGTGGTCTAGGAGCTGGTGAACCCATCTGTACTGCCCCATGGTGCAGCCGAAGAACCAGTAGTCGAATAGGTCATGGGTATCATGGTCAGGGATAGTATCACGCCTTAAGACTCAATCATCCCACAGAACGCCTTATATCTGTTCTCAAGGCTGTACAGGCTGCACCTTTCCGCTGCCGTCCTGATCACCGAGTCCGCGAAGTCCGGGTCGCTTATTATTCTCTTGAACTTATCTTCTGCATCTTTGGTGTCAAACGGGTTCACCGCAGTTTCCGGGAACAGGTATCTTGCAGCTCCTATTGTATTTGAGGCGACTATGGGTACTTCAAGAGCCGCGAACTCTACTACCGCGCGCCCGTAGCTGTACCCCTGGTATAGGTCACAGCCCAGGAACATCTTTGCCATTTCTGATATGTTGCTCTTGAAGTCCTGGTACGGCAGGATATCGTCATACATTCCCGCATTTGATACTGCTGCCTGCTTTCCTATCGGGGTGTAGCCGAACAGTACCCTGCGCAGCGGGATATTCCTGAGCGCGATGTAAGGGGTCATTGACTCGCCTGTGTATCTGTGGAATATCACACCGGCCATGGGTTCCCTGTACTTGATTATGTAGTCATAGATGCTTGATACATCCACGGGGTGCGGGCATACGTACACATTCCTGTCTACTATGTGGCTCAGAACATTAGCACCCGTGCTTTCTACGTGGAACAGCACGTCTGCTTTTTCCAGTTCTTTTACCAGGGCGGTCATGTAATATGAGAAGTTGACTGACCAGTGCGTCACGTCTAGGTCGATGTTGCATATTATCTTCGTTGATGAGCTTTCACCCAGCTCGTTCCTGATCACTGAGATGTGCTGCAGGTTGGAAGGTGTCATATTTATGTGCACTATGTCATAATCTTCCAGGTCCTCTTTTCTCCAGAATGGTTCTATTGTTCCCCCCTTACCGCATCTCTTGAACGCGTTCGCCCACTGGTATAATCCGGATAGCTGTAATGTGCTGTTCTCCGGGCTGCTGTCCAGGTGGTTCCTGCCCCTGTCGTCGCCTATCAATATATAGCTGTATTTATTCATAGAATTATATTCCCTCTCTGCTTTGTTGATTTCTGGATTGTCATTTTTACCCATTCCCCTTTCTTTAATTCCAGCTCGTGCCTTATCCCTTTAGGTATTGTTACTCTTCCCCCTTCTATTACCTCCGCGCTGAACTCCTTGGTTTCCTGCACTCTCTATCCTCTTTTGTACTTAAAGTACATTAAACGTATGATTATGTAGATTATCATCGTGATTTAAATATGTATTGATTACTATCCTGTGGTATGGTAGCAAGAATAGATCCAAAACGTGCGAAGCTCTACCCTGAAGAGCTTCCTGAAGCGAGTGCGATTACAGCCAGTGCAAGCGGCGCGAGCATTGCCAGTTATGCCGCGTTCTCACCGTATGCCATGTTTGTCAAGAATATCGCGACCGGCCAGACTCCTGACGTTACATTGCGGATAGATAATGACGGCGGGCACGCTGTCGTTGAGAGTCCCTTTGTCGCGCGGCCTGAACGCCTGTTTTCACCTGTTGATATTGCGTGCTATGACAGCCTGGATATGTGGGCTGTGGGCTCTGCGTACCGTACTTATTGTACTTACCTTCTCAGGATCACGAAGATGACGGTGTTTGAGAAAATAAGGTACGGTCTTCCACTCAATACCGATGAACAGGCTCTTGACAGCTCGTTTGAAATATCGAAGAAATTCTCGGCAGGGATACTGCGCGGCCTTGATGTGCAGGAGTTCAAGAAAACGTATGAGGTCGCTCGTCTGGTCACTGTTGCTGCCAACTCAAGTACCGGTGTGGGAAGGATAATAAATGTGAAAAGCGGTGAGAAAGCCGTGCTCCTTGGTATATCCGTGGATTCAAGTATGACCAGCACGCGCTTTGGCGGCGCCGGTCCTAACGACACGTACTTCACACTTAACCGTGATAAGATAGATACTGCCCATATCAAGCTTGATATTAACGCCATGCCCGGTATTGATGTCGAAGTCCCGTGCTATATCCCTGCTGTTGATAGGCACGAGGTCATCATTGAGAGCACTACCGGTATAACAAATCTTCCCGTTCGGTACAGGTACGGCGTCGCGCCTCTGACTCTTCTTGAGAAAATAAAATGGGAGCAGCCAATAAGTGACAGCGACCAGGTTATAATAGATGAGCTCGGGCTTGAGGATGCGATACTTGCCGGGGTCTTTTAGCCTGTCTTTCTTTTTTTGTTTATATGGCTAAAGAGTATAGTGAGGCTGATGGCGAAGAGTTCCCTGAGCTTTCTATACTCTTTGGCGGCATAAAGGTCTTTGACATACCTCCGGAGGTAACGCCCACTCCCGTACCTTCATCTACGCCTACACCCACACCTTCTCCCGGATTCGTTACTCCTGCACCCACTCCTGTTCCCACTCCTGCTCCTACCCCGTCCGGTGATACCGGAACCGTTCCCCAGAAGAAAGTGGACAGGGGTAACTATATTCTTGAAGAGAGCGACCTTCCTCCTGAAGATGTCCGGCTCTTGCACGGCAGGGCGTTCGTCGTTGACAGGGCTGTTGTTACTTCTATTGATCCGAGCAATCCCCTGACGTATTATATTGCTTATGACCAGGTGCAGGGGCTCGTTGTTCCCGCACGCAGCCTTGCTATTGAGAATAACGGGGAGGGCAGCGTGTATTACAGGTGGACTGATGATGGTGAGAAGTGGACTGCCTGGATAACTCTTGAGGAAGGCGGCTCTCATAATTACAGGGTTGATGAGAAGTGCAGGTTCGCAGAGGTACAGGTTTATGCTGATGTAGACACAGCTATTATGAGTATAGTACTTACTAGATGAGCAGGTGGTCTTATGGAACTTACATTCGGTTTACCTAAAATCCTTAAAATATTCGAGCAGGTTCATTCAGGAAGGTATTATACAGTCCCTAAACTTGCTGTTGGAACTTTACTGACTTCCGGTGCCGCTCCCTGGACTCTTGGTGCTTATGTTGAAGTTGTCCCTGCGTCTATAATGACGCAGTATGGGTACGTTGTTGGCATCTATATGTATGGTGTAACTGTTAATACCGATTATATTGTGGAACTTGCTATAGGTCCTGTTGGTTCTGAGTCTACTATTTTCTCTGCGTACCATTCAGTTCAGTCCATTGTTGGGGGTGTTGTTGCACAGACCATTATCCCGGCTGTCTATGAACCCCTTCCTGTGGCTGTAAAAATCCCGAAGGATACTAGAGTATCGGCGCGCTGCGCTGATAGTACCGGCGGGCTGACTATCAGGACAAGGGTAAAGTACAAGACCTGAGTGCTTGGCACGGTAGCTATATAGAAATCTATATAACTATACTAATAGTAGTTATCATCATCCGCATGAGGCAACGTGCGGGTAACGCTGTAACGGCAATTTGACAGCGATTTAACGGCAATTTAATGGCAACAACTGTAAACGAGGTATCTATGTTTGTTAAAGTATTCGGTGGAGCCGGTTTTGTGGGTAACCACCTTGTCAAGAAACTTCTTTCTGAAGGTCATGATGTGACCGTGTTCGATATGAAGAAACCCAAAGTCCTTGGCGCTAATGTGTACGATCCTACCAAGGGCGAGACTTCCTGGTATAATAAAGCAAAGTTCATCGGAGGGGATGTTACCGACTATAAGCAGGTGTATTATGCGATCAGCCGCGGGGATTTCGTTGTGAATCTTGCTGCAGTTGCGCTGTTCGCTCCTGCTGAACAGGACCCGCATATCACAGCATCCGTAAATGTTGCAGGGGCTGTGAATGTCATGAAGGCGTGTATCGAGAATAAGGCCGCACATCTTGTGTACACTTCAACCGGGAGCGTGTATTCGACTTTAGCCAAGCCGCCTTTTGATGAAATGCAGCCTGTCGAGTACTCGTCTAATTCCATGTACGGTATGTCCAAGCTTTTCGCTGAGACCGCTATTCGCCATTATACTGATAAGCAGTCTCTCACCATCCTGCGGCTGCCTCATGTCATAGGGCCCGGTAAGTTCTGGGGCGCGAATACGTTCATCGTCAAGCTGCTTGCCGGCGAGAGGCCAGTGATATTCGGTGACGGGCTGAACAAGAATGACTTTACTTATGTTGAAGATGTTGTCCAGGCGATTGAGCTTGCGCTTAAGAAGCAGGCGCAGGGTGTGTTCAATATCGGTTCCGGAGCAAGCAGGACAACACATGATTTCCTGAACATCGCGCGCCAGTGCACCGACAGGATGGATATCACACCTTCGTTCGCTCCTGCCCGTGGTGTTGACTTCCCGGTGTTCGAGTACGATATAACGAAGGCGAAAAAGGAGCTCGGGTATAACCCGAAGTTCACGCTTGAGCAGGCTATCCAGAAGACCTGTCTTGAATGGAATCAGTGGCTCTAAGGGGTTCCCATGTGTCGGGAACCCAATCTTTATGAGGGGGTTTATTACTGCGTGCACTGCGGGCGAGGGGAGCACCTGGTCAATATCATGAAGACTAACGCGCGCTGTGATGAGTGCGGCGGTAGCGGGTTTATTTCTACAGTTGATTTTGATATAAATAATATTTTAAAAAGGAGTGATACAAATGAGTGAGAAGCGTGAGAAACGTGAGAAACGTAAGACGGGTGAAGAGAGTGAGAGAGTTCTTAATGATTCGCCTGCTCAGAAATATATTAAACAGGTGTGCGCGGATTGCAGGGAATTTACCGATAACCATGGGCTGTGTGCTGCCGGGTCCGGTGATATCCTGCAGTGCCAGCAGATCCGTGAGAAGAACTTACAGATGAGTCTTCTATCGAGTACTGAAGATATGTTCAGTAAATTCTTTTCTCCTGACCCGGGGTGTAAATGCCGGGCTTCCGGGCTTGATGAGAAACTTGATATAAGCAATAAAGGGGATTCCGTATGAAAATACTTCTTGCCTGCGATTATGATAATGGCGGCCAGATGATCGCACTGGCGAAGGCGCTGAATAAATACACCTGTCATAAGGCGCGGCTTATCACGTTCCGCAGGACTTATCTTGGCTATGAAGAGGATGTGTTTAACCCGCCACCTGATGAGGTCGAGAGTTTCTGCGCGTGGGCTGACTTCTTTATTCTTGGTGAGGTTCTCACTAAAAACATCCAGTCTGCGTCTATTTATACAAAGATAAATCCATCTAATTGTATTATCCGTGCTGGTGGTACTATCGCGCGCACGTATCCGCAGGCGTACATGACAGGCGGGCTTGAGAAGATAATGAAGACAGGTGCATACCATGATCCTACTATCGCCTCTCGCGTGTTCCCGATGGCTGCCACTGTGAATATGTACCACTTCGATGAGTGGCCTGTAGAGAAAAAAGAGTACGAAGCCCCGTTTAAGCTCGTGTTCTCCGGGACGGCTCAGAAGCAACAGGCCGGGCATTCAGGCGCTATAATGGCTGCGTGGGATGAGCTGGGTCATAAGTACGGCTCTGATAAAATCGAGTTCGTGAATATCCGGGAGAGGTCCTGGGCTGAGTCCCTGGCTATCAAGTCGCAGTGCCACATATGCTACGACCAGCTCTCAATCGGCGCTTATGCTAATAGCGCTATCGAGGGGATGTTCTATCACATGCCCACGTTCTGCTATGTATCGGGCTGGTGCGGTACTGTGCATCCTGACGCCCCTCTTATCAGTGTTAAGTCTGCTGAGGATATCGTTGAGATTACCGAGAGCTTCATTGAAGACCCTGACAGGATGTACGAGCTCGGCAAGGAAGGGCATGATTACGTTGTGCGCGTGCACGATGCTAAGAATGCTGTGGAGCGGTGGGAGCAGCTCATTCACTTTGTTTCTAAGGAGTACTTGAAATGACTAAAAGAATAGCTGTTGTTGGCTCAAAAGGCTTTATTGGTGCGAGACTTGTAAATGCTCTGCGTGGTGCTGGTCATGAAGTCATTGAACTTGACCTTCCGCATATTGATATATCTACGTTCTCCCCCGATGATCTTGTGTTTGGTGAAGTTCTTAGTAAAATTCATACTTTTTCCGAGGTGCTTGAGGGTGTTGATGTCCTGTTCCATCTTGCAGTGATGAATTTAGAGCACTGTAAGAAGGATTATCGCGGGTGTATTGCCACTAATATTCTTGGTACTGCAAGCATCATGGAAGTTGTCAGAAAAGCTAGGATAAAGCGTGTGATATACACCTCTGCAAGTAGCGTGTATGGTGATCCTGTGAAGTTGCCTGCTGCTGAGTCTGACCCCACGATGCCCCTGACTCTTTATGGCGCTACTAAGCTTGCTTCTGAGAAGGTTATCCATGCGTATTCCAATAACTTTGACCTAACCTACGGGATATTCCGGTTCACTAACGTTTATGGTCCCGGGCAGGTAAATGGTCTTATCCCGACCGTTATCCAGAATCTTATCAAGGGTGAGGAGATATCCATAACCGGCACCGGTGAGCAGACGCGCGATTTCGTGTATGTGGATGACGTTGTTACTATTCTGAGAAGGGCTGTTGATCATCCGATGTACAGCTTTGTTTCGAACCTTGGCAGTGGTAATAATATCAGCGTTAATTGTGTTGTTAATATGTGCGCGCGTGTGCTTGATATCGAGCCATTGATAAAGTATGCTCCCATGCAGGAGGACCGTAATGAGTTCCAGGCGGATCTAACAGAGTTTAAGCGCTTGTTCGGTGAATATGAGTTCAGGCGATTCGTGGATGGGCTTGTTGATACTGTCGTGTGGTGGGAGTCTAAAGGCGCGGGGCACTGAATATGAGAAAGCACTTAACAAGCTCTGAAGCGTGTTCCTTACTTAAAAAACTTGATAAGGAGCTTTCTGATCTGCTTGAAGATATTAAAACGTATATTACTGAACCTGAAAAGGCGCGGGATAATATGTTTAACTGGATATATCTGCAGAAAAGAATAGCTGCAATGAAGAAGGAATATGCTAAAGTTAGAGGGCACTGAATATGTCTGATGTTGCGTGTGTGCTGCGCCTTGCCAAGTATATTTCGAAGCATGAAAATGACCTTGATGAGGCTGATATAAATACTGTAGCTCAGGCTAAGAGGGATTTATCCCGCGTTGCTGAGAGGGTGATGGAGAGAAGGGGTGATACTGTTGACTAGAGAAGCCGGAATGCGCAAGGTCGCTGTACAGGCTACTACTAACAAGATAAAGCAGCACAAGTACAATCAGCCGCTTCCTCCTAATCCGTACAATCCCCTTTCCTGGATCTCCCCGGAAGCTGTGATTGGTGAGAACTGCTGGATAGGCGCTTTTGTGTACATAGGGCCTAACGTTACTATTGATGATAACGTTTCGATAGCTAACGGGTGCCTTATATACGACCATGATACTTCCTGGTACCGGGCCTCCGAAGGCAGAATACAGGCGGAGCACTATCATGTGAAGATCGGCAGGTGCACCGAGATCGGGAGTAATACTGTAGTGCTACCTGGTGCTAAGGACGTGACAATCGGTGACCACTGCATCGTTGGCGCGCTGTCTCTTGTCAAGAAGGATATCCCTGCTTATTCTGTTGCTGTTGGCTGCCCTGCCCGGGTTATCAGGCATATTGATGAAGATGTTATTTTAGAGAGGATGAAATAAATGGAAACAAACGCATTGCCGATATACTTTGTTAAGTATACTATCAAAGAGGCTGGTAATAATGCGGAGAGGATTTCAATATCCCCGAATTTTGATGATTTCGCAAAGAACCTTGCGAAAGAGTATGAAAGTATGAAAGCCCCCCATATTGGGAAAATCGTTTCTCATAGTACTAATGCGGGTGGTATTATTATTGAAGATGTACCCTTCCAAAGCATATGGAAGCGTGCATATGAACTTGAGGCGGTGAAGAATAAATGAGCGACGTTAAACAAATCCCATTATCAAAACCGTCGATAGGTCAAGAGGAACTTGATGCTATCAAGAACGTGTGCGAATCCGGCTGCCTGGCCGGGACATGCGAAGAGACGAAGCTCTTTGAGAAGGAGTTCGCCGCTTTCGTGGGTGCAAAGTATGCCGTGGCTACCTCAAATTGTACCACTGCGCTGCATCTTGCGTGCCTGGCTCTGGGTGTGGGGAAGAAATCGAAGGTCGTGGTGCCTGCATATACTTTCCCAGCGACCGCCAATGCACCGATGTACTGCGGCGCTTCGCCTGAGATCGTGGATGTGCATCCTGATACCTGGAACCTTGACGTTTCGAAGATTCGGACGCGCAAGCCCGATGTGCTGATGCCGGTACACTGTTTCGGGAACCCTGCTGATATGGTTGAGATATATGATTATTCCGTCGAACGCGAGGCTTATATCATCGAGGATGCTGCATGTGCCATGCCTGCGTATATTCATAATAAACATGCTGGTACTTTTGGTACTGTGGGGTGCTACTCCTTCTATGCTATCAAGAACCTGTGCACCGGTGAAGGTGGGATGCTCGTTACTGATGAAGAGGAGATCGCTGAGTTGGCTCATTCCCTGTGCGACTTCGGGAAGACAACTTCAAAGCCCCTGCCCCGGTTCACCAGGCTCGGGTATAATTACCGCCTGAGTAGTTTGCAGGCTGCCATGGGGCGCGTCCAGCTCCGGAAGATGCCTGAGCTGCATAAGAAGCGTCTGGCTATCGCTGCGCTGTATGATAAGTTCGTTGAGAGTGAGCTTTCCGGGAAGGTTTCGTCGCAGAGAGTGCTTCCAGGGCATGTGAGCGCGTACCAGAGATATGCCCTGCGCCTGGGCTTTGAATATGACCGCGATACTGTTCTTTCCGAGCTGGCAAAACGCGGCATCGGGTGCACCATTGGCACGTTCGACCTGTCCTCGCAGCCGCTTTATCTTAATAACTGCAACGGCATATCGGTGAGCAAGGAAGTGTTCTACCAGTCGATATCGCTGCCGATGTACCCCGACCTGTCGATTGATGATGCGCAGAGGGTGATGGATGCGCTGGCTGAGGTGCTGAAAAGGTAAGGAAGGTTATGAAGCTACCAAGATCTGTGTTCGATATGTTATTGGTAGTCCTGTTATTTATAATGGGAACTAGCCCTTTTATAATGACAGTGTATTATAAAAAAGATCCACACATGGTCGTGCTCAATACAATAATAGGTCTTATCCTTGCTGTTCTGTACTGGATACTGGCCTACTACTATCTTTTTGCATTCTCATCTAAGAAACCTGCGTGGCTGAGCCGGATAATTAAAGAGTAGTCACGAGACCTCGCAATGAATTGCGGGGCATCAACGGGAGGACGCACAATGAAACAAAATAGAAAAGGTGATATGGGATGAGCATTTCAAAAGAACCACGAACCTATTCAAAAGGCTGGTGTAAACACGTTAGAGATTGCTACAACTTTAATAGCCATAGTATCAGCAATTCTAGCATATCATTACAAGAAGGAGGCGAAAGCAAGGGATATGTCTGATTTTGCACCTCGCTTCAATTTAATCTTTGACAAAGATAATACAACACTAAGGTTCATACAGTTAGATAAAAGACCTTATAACCTTAAATGGTCTATGAAAATTCTTGACAATAACAATAACATCGTCGAGAGAGTTCCTGAACTTAGAAGCGGTCGATATGAAATACAAGAAAGATATCCCTTCAAACCATTTGAGATTGCTGGTTATAAAGATATAGACGCTGTTAAGAGACTGGTTATGAAGCTGGACTTCACAGATAAAATAGGTCACTTTAAATTTAGGATGTGTTTTCTTTTTGAGAATGTTGATGGCGAACTGAGGAGGATAGCCTCACCAGATTTTCATACGATTGGGTGGTTCGGAAGACTAAAGCCTAACTGCAATATAGATAAACTATTGATAGAAGGTGCGTGAGAACACTTATAGCGAACAGTCACTATATCCCATACAAAATAGTATGGGGCTTGTTACCTTTTCCTTAACTCCGCCATTATCTCATCCATCAGATTCCCGGCTCTCCTCTCTACTTTTATCAAGGTGCCGCTTCTGCCGCCCTGTAGCTCAGGCGGTGTGCCTAATCTCCTTGCGAATCCTCCTGGAGGCCCATGTCGCTGCGGCTGCTGGCGTACTACTCGAGCTGCCTGCGTTCCCGGTGGCCTGCCTATTACTTTTACTGTTATCCCGGTTCTCCTGGTCTTTGCTCTTGCTGCAGTACATCCGCACGGGCGCGTTTGAGCCGCTTGCTGTGTGGCGCCGTTGGAGTTCCTGTTCCTCATGTCGTTCATTATCTGTTCCATCGTGTTCATGGTACTATTCCTCTTTTACCTCTCTTGAATCCCACATTATATCCTGCTACCATCAGTATCGAACTGACTGCCAGGGTTAGTGAGACGCTGTTATGCCCTGTAAGTATCCATATTGCCGTCAATCCCGCGATCAGTATCATTGCTACTACTGCAAGAATGGTCTGGTCTTTTGGGAGTCCCATATTTTTCCCTCCTTAAAACCTAAAAAAAAGTACGCTCAGGGCCTTACTAATTCGCCCCGAGCTACGTATCTGAATACCAGCTTGTTTCCTTTTACGAGCCGCCTGTTGACCTGGATGCCGCTGCGGTTCGGGCTTGATTTCAAGGCTTTGAGTTTCCTGATCTCAACGTTTATTATGGTGCCCGGTGAGAATGCGTTGCCTGCATCCGCGTAGGGTCCGCCCATACCACTCATTTCTTCTATCCCGCCCTTATATGCGCGTGCGTGGAGCCTTAATGCTGCTGAGTTTCCCAGGTAATTCTTGAAATCCTCTTCATACTTTTGTGCTTCCCATACACCCTGTACAAATGCGGTGGTCGCGAATATGCCCCGGTTGGCTACGCCTCCGTATCTGTGGTCGTGGGCGTTCTGCATTCCTGCACTGAACGGAATAAAAGATGTGCTCGCTGCCCAGGTCGTTGCGATGTTTATTTCGCCTGTTATCATATCGTCACCTTAACTTATAAAAAATGAAAAATAAGAAGCATACCGGTTACGGCATACTTCCTGTCTTTAGTTAAGGTCTGGCGATTTCACCGATGGCTCTGTATGTGAACACGTAGAACGCGGACGGTCTTACTGAGCCGTACTGGTTCTCGATCCTGCGGTTCGTGGCGAAGCATTCCCTGCCTGAGTGCAGGGTACTCTTTCTGCCATATGCCCGGACCTTTGCCTGGTATCTCTTGCCGTTCGGTGCAGCCCAGCTGCCGTCTACCATTGTTGTGTTACTCATGTAGATTGCGTGCCATGGGTCTGTTGTTCCTACGTACTGTATTGGCGGCGCCCAGTTCGGAAGTAACTGTACTGCGTTGGTGGTTATTACCCCGCCTGCGGCTACTGTCGTTGCAGTGGTCGCCCTGAATATGATTTGTGTCATTTCCTTTTCACCTCTTTAATAAAACTTGTATTCCTTTCCCCATACCGCTACTGTGGCTCCCCTGGTTGGCGGGGCTGCCCAGGCAGGTATTGAGGTGCCGTCGTCCTTGATCCCGATGTTGGCTTTGGTATTCCATACTATCAGGCCGCGCCCGAGTGATGCCGGGCCCTTGTAATGGTATGGCGGGCTCGTTCTCTCAAGAGGCATCGGGAACTCGTTGTGCGCTCCGTCCGGAGTCCATGACCACGGGTTGCTGTCCCTGCCCTGGATGTATACCCTGGTGTAGCGCTGGTGTTCTGCAGGCGAGACACCTATATGCTGTAGCTTGAGGGCTTCACCTTTGCCGAAGTTCCAGTCAAGCTCCTGCTCATCGTGCAGGACTTTTGAGCCCGTCTTCGTGAAGACATACTCCTCATTTGTAGTCGTGGCTGCCGCATTGTTGGCATACCGGATATACGGGTAGATGTAAGGCTTTCTTGCATCAAGTCCGCCGTATAATTCAGTCCAGTTGTCCAGCGTGAACGCTCCGTTCTCCGCCATTTCCACGGTCTTCTGGACCGAGTATTCCGCAACGTCGCCGTTCTCTTCAAGATCCATGAACTTGAAGTCCTGGCTTATCGAGTTGCCGCCGAGCCAGCCGTAGAACTCACCGAGCTTCTTGAACATCTCCGTGGTCCTGCACTGGACTACCGACAGCCTCACTATGAAATCGTTGCTTATTGCCGCGCCGCCTTCAGCCGCCTTTGGCGCTCCGACCTCGACGCTTATCTTCATTCCGGGACCCACTTTCGGGACTGCCTCTGTCGGGTCTCCGCCGAGCAGCATCGGTACTCCGATGTTGTGGCAGAATGAATGCGGCAGGGCTTCGTACTTATCCCCGATGCGGACTGCGCCGCCGAAGAATGGGTTCGAGTTCGCTTCATACGCGCTGAATGGCGGTGCCATCATTTCGTTGAAGTTGCAATGCTTGTACTCTTCGCCGTCGATCCTTAAGCGCACATACTCAAGCTTATCGCGTTCTCCTGCAGGGGAGATTGGGCCTATCAGTTCTATGCCTGCGATCTCAGCTACTGACTGCTCATCAAGCACGTACTGGTTGGTCCACCTCTCTCCATCGAAAACATCGTAGTTCGCATTGTCGCCGGTCTCTCCAAAGTTACCGACGCCAAGCGCCGTTGAGCTGCACTGGAATCGAAAGTCTATTTTCTTAACCAGCTGTAGCATTTAATCACCGTACAGCAGGTTAGCTTTTCGGATATATAAATAAAAGTATAGAATTATAGATATATAGACAACACATATATACAGCTATACATTCTTGCGAAAGGATAAAATATACCAGCAGGCATTTTAATTGTTATGTCTGTCGAAGAACTTCTCTCTTCTATCCTGGGTGTGCTCAGGAGCTTCCGCAAGCCGGCTAAGATCATCTGCGGGTACACCGAGGGCATCAATACTACCGGGAAGAGACTTACCGAGAAGCCTACACCCATTAAGAGGGTCGTGGTCGTGAAGGTGCGCGACCTGGGAACGGGGTCTTATATCGCGCTCGGGTCTGAGGATATCGAGGTGCCGCCGTTCCGCCTGAATAATACTGACGATACCCTTGATATTGATTTCGTGGATGACCTGAAGAAAGTGGTGGTCATTACTGATGCAGGCGGTACCGGCGTCCTTGAGTGGATAGGAGGATAGTGTGGTGGGCAGGTTCAGGACGCGCACCGAGAAGTGGTTGCATCTTGTCCAGGGCACTGTATGGAGTAATATGCCTGCTGCCCTTACCGAGTTCGTTGGCAGTACTTCCGGCAGGACGAAGGTTAACCTGTCTGATGTATCCCGTGTGCTGATGCAGGGTAATGTAGCTGTTGTCGGGGCTGCGAACGCCCAGCTGCGCCTTCAGTATAGTACTGATAACGGTACTACCTGGGCATATCTTGACGGCGGTACTACTCCGAGCATTTCTATAGGCACTCTTGGATACAAGTCGTCTGGCTGGGTGAATATAGTCCCGGCTGCCAGGAAGGAAGTTATGCTGCGTATCGTCGGGATTAACGGTGACGGTGTTGCCGATCCGCAGGTTGCCGTTGTTAATCTAAGGTTCAGGTGATATCGTGGCTAACGCAGTGCTTATAAAAATTGATGATGGTGTTGGCAGTGCGTCCGGTGATATGACACTTTCATGCTACGTGGTGTTCTCCGGTCCTGACGTGCCCGGTCACAGCGACTCTACGTATGTTAATGTCGAGGTTGACCCCACCATGCCTGCTGCTGATGTCGAGAACGTCATTGTTGCGGCTGTCCGGGCCGAGGCTGCGCGGTTCGGGTATAACCTGCTTGCCGCCAATATTGTTATGCCCACGCTTAAGAAAGGCGCGTAGTTGCTCTGTTCCGCTGCCTGTGCCGCCCCTAATACTTTTATATTCCCTCATCACTATTATAAGGTGATAACAATATGTCAACAAGTCAGAATATCCCGCAGGTTGAGAAAAACCCTGAAAAGTGCGATGTGTGTGATGCTACCCTGGCGCTGGGGCTGCTTACGAGCGCGTGCGAAAGCCAGAAGAACCCTGCTCTTAAGGGGAAGTGCCTGGAGCTCATGAAGCCCCTGGAGAGCGGGCATAAGAAGGCTGCCGAGGTGCTCGCTAACGTGATGGTCGAGATGGGCGAGGAGGATCTTAACGGTGTGGTTGACCGCTTTAACCTGATAATGTACGATGCCACTGCCAGGGCGAAGGAGATCCTTATCCAGAAGGGTGTGCTCAATAAGGACGGCACGCCTAAAGAGATGGTCGGGGACGGGTTATAGCCGATGGGCAGGCCGAGCGGCAAGCAGACTAATGTGCGTCTTTCCGATACGCACCTCAAGCGTCTCGCCAAGATCCGGAAATGCGGCGATTTCTCTGATGATAGTGCTGCCCTGCGCTGGTGTATAGACTTCACCAATACTATGCTCGGTATTATCCCGGCGGCGGTGGCTGAGACTTATATCTCTTCTTTTGCTGAGTCCGAGGGGACAACTGCACTTAGTATAGAGCCTGAAGGGACTACTTATCCTCCCGGATATCCGTATTCTGGGCAGGCTGATGTGCAGGATTAGCTTTGGTTGTGGGGTTAGCGGCGGAACTTGTAGAACCTTGTGCTCATCTGTCTTGCCAGGTTTATCATGCCGTCTTTTGTTATCGGGCTGTGGGTGAGCTGCACCACTGCATAGTACGTGTGTGTTGTCAGATTTACGGGCGCCTGGAACTCGTGTACCGACCCGCCCCAGGTTATGTTGAAGATGCCGTTTGATGTATCCGATTTCCATTCGCTTACAGGCCAGGGGTCGTTGTAGTTGTAATAGATGATGGCATTGTGCGTGCCGTCCCCCTCCTTTGACAGGTCTCCGAAGGGCATGGCTATTCCTGTTATACCCAGGCCGTCGTTGGGGAATACCGGGTAGACCGAGTACTGGTTCATGTAGCTGTCCTTGTTCGTGATATATTCGTTCGATACCGACTGGTTGAAGAAATAGAACGTGCCGTTGTATGTGAATCCGGCGTTCCTGGTGAAGTAGAATGGATACCAGCGCCATCCTGCGGTCAGGTAGAGGGACGAGGGGATGGTGAATGTCCTCTTTACATATATCAGGCCGCTTCCTTTTTCTATGGTCCAGTAGGTGTGTACTTCCGGCTTTTCTCCCGCCGCGTTCCTTGCTTCCACGTTGTATATGTCTGCCAGCCTGGATGCCGTGTATATCCTCGTCAGCTCCGGGGAGTCGTAGACCAGGTTCGCTATTCCCCTGCCGTACCCTCCTGTGGCGAAGTCTTTCTGCTGGTACGGGTTGTATATCGCCGTGGTGAAGAGGGGCCAGAGATCTCCCTGCATCTCACCAGGTATATTTATGTTCGCTAGGTTCCTTTGCCTGCCCGGATCTGCCGTGAGGTCGTAGTATTCGGTTATCTCGCCGCCGTTCAGGGTATTGAAGTACAGCTCGAAGTCTTTTATCGTGAGCCTTATCCCTGTTGATGTGAGTAGTGTTTGTGCCATGGTACGGATATATGCCGCTGTTTATATAAGAGCCTTTATAATGACCCCCGCCAGAATGCCTCTAAAAGCCCTGTAAACGCGCCAGGATGGACTCTGCCTTTTTTCGTTACTTTGCTCTGTCTGGCTGGCCTGCTCGCAATACGCGCTTAATTTGCCCTGGTTCCTGCCGCAATAGAGGGGGTGTTCCGAAGACTCTTCGAAGTTCACCTGTGCCTGCAGGCATAGGTGTGTGCGCACCACGGCGGGCGCTGACGCCGACCTATAATCTTTATAATCATCCGCGCTATGTGTAGGTGTGTAGTGACTGGGAGCTTTATCGGGTTGCTCTGTCGTTTACTGATACTGTTCCCGGCTACCTCCACAACCGTTGCGTCGGTTGATCCCGCGCACACCCGTTGCTTCGTAACAGGCGGACTACCCTAACTTTTATTATAATGCGCTGCGTATTTTATGTGAACGCCGGTGATGCCTATACGAATAAACATACACTTGACTAATTGATGGATATCTGATCAGACCTTATCAAATCCGGGGGTCTGACTCCTCCGGCGTTCTTCAACTGTCGCGCCAGTTGATTGCGCGCACACCCGCTGCTCCGCAGCAGGTGGGCTGTTTTAAATACTTCTTTCTCATAATACTGCCCGGTGTTTAGCTATGGAGAATATAGATCTTGAGATAAAGAACCTGAAAAGCAAGATATTACAGAGATATGAAGATGCCGTTGATAATACGAAAGCTCAGATCGCGCGTGATAATGATAAAAATCTTAAGGTGTTTGAGCAGTCAAGAGATGAGCTGATCAAGGAGCTGGATGACAGGCTTGCGATCATTAAAGAGTTTCCGAGCGTGCTGGATGCTGATACTGTGGTGGTGTATCCTTATGAGAATTTGCAGCAGGGCGGGTGGGAAGCTCCTGTAGAGGTTGATAACAGGATTTTATTCAGGCTGGGTAAGGGGAAGTGGAAGATCTTAGTGATGGCTAAGAAGCTGGAGTGATTCTCGAAGCGCCGCGGGTGGGCGTGTTCCGGTCTTCGCCTGCAGTTCGGGCGAAGGGCGGAACTGGGGCGGGGGCGGCGCTCTCAACAACTGCCAGTTGTTTATTCCTATAACAACCATAAGTTGTTAGATTAGATTTTATAACCTCGTAGTTATTTTGTAGCTACTTTGGTTACTTTGATTACTTTGGTAACGTTGTTAATATAAAATAAGTTAATTTACTATAGATTACTATAGTTTATAGTAATAAAAAAAGGGCACTTCATTGAGGGAAATCCCTGCGATTCTCTCCTAAAAAAAGAAAGCTTGCATTCGCAGGGATTGGAAACTTGAGTGGGGGTTCCGGAGGAACAGCTTCAGCTGCGTTAGCCCCCACGCGCCGCAGCGCAAGTCAATGGATGAATGGCAGCTCTACTAATCCCGCGCCCCCAGAGAACCGCGATAGCGGCCCGATAAGAGTCTATCGGCAGGTTCCAGCAAACCCTAGTCGGCGGCTCTTCTGTGCTAACCGCTGCAAGATCCGCGCGGGCTTCGGTGGTACCGAGTTCCAGCAAACCTCGGGCGCCCTCAACGTATCATTATACATACACCCGTAGCCACGCCGGCGATTGAGGCGCGCCGCTAAGAAGAAGATTTATTGATTGATAACAGATAGATTGATAGAATGGACGAATACTGGTTCTGGTGCGAGATCTGTAAGAAGTTCTTTTCTGGTAAGCCTGGCGACCTGTGTCCCAGGTGCAGGAAGACTGTATTGAGACCTGGCCTGCCTTAAGTCATAAAATAGAGACGCCGCTACCGAAAAGCATAAGTACCTGCCCCACGTAGAGATTATCGACCGTACTTCAAGATGAGGTGTGGAAACGGTCTTTCGGGCTTCGGTCACAAGACCCACAGCACGGGTGAAATAGTCCCTGCATGTGTCAAAAGAGAAGCCGCCGGTAAAGACCAAAGTACCTGCGTCTAAACACATGCCCTAGAAAAGCATGTGGAAGTACGGCTTAAAATCATATATACTTTTTGGCTCTTATATACCCTGGATTCCTGCCCCCTGGCTCGAACCTCCGGACCTGCGCAAGAACGAACTTTTGAGGGAATGGGAAGGATCTTCTTTTGACGCGCGTAAAATCTTCTTTTGTGTGCCGGCCTGACATGATTTTCTCAGTACTGCCCGTAGTACTACGGCGTTATCTGGATAGAAAGTCAACCGTGCGCGCTTTTCGGTTTTTTTCAGTTCTTATCTTACCTGGGATACATAGTCACGGCTCTTCGGTTTTACCGAAGCCAGTTTTTTTCGGTTATTTTTCAGCGATGGTAAAACCGGTTATTTAGTACTAACGTTAGTACTGTAAAAGAACGAGAGACCTGTTGAGGCATCCCGAAAATTTACTCGCGAAGATCGCGAATCAAACAGAAAATCTAACGTTAAACCTCTTCCCATTTGAAGAAACGCTCTCATTCCTTTAAAAAACGTAGAAGCAAAACCGCTAACGGCTTCCTCTATTACCTTAGTCCCCGTATCCCCCGGGGGCACAAAAGGAATATACCTGACATTGCTCCGGTCCTGGCACAGGTATCTCAAAACCACCAGCCACAGACCTTCTCTCGGTAGAGATATTATCCCATCCTGAGTGTTGCTGCAGGGTGCATGAGACTTCGTTCTACGACATATACCGATCAGTGTATCAGCTGGTCCTCTTATGAGGGGCGTGAGACTGCATTGTTTTCTGCGGTCACCGGTTATTCTTCCGGGTAGCCGAGTCCCTGTTTCCCTATCCGTCTTCGGTAGACCTACAAGGGATAGGCACAGTTCTTTTACGGTCGCACTGGAACAGGGTTTCTCATCTGTCCCCCGCGCGGCCAACATCATCCGGAATGTTTCACACAGTACCTGATCACCCGCTGCCGAAGCAAGCAGGTCGGCTCCTGGTAAGCGCCGGCTCAGAATGCGCTTCCGGCCACTCCGATACATACCTTGTGTCGAACCCCGGGCTGAAGGGTCAAACGCGCCTTGCGTCGCGTGTTCTCCAGCCAACCGCGGATAGTGACTTAGACCTGACGTTACTAGAATAGGGCTGACCGATAGACCGCTGTGTACCGCCTCAATAAAGGGTGTGGCCTCAGCGTGTGTATGGTAAGCGGATCTATTTAGCTCCTGGATAGGGGGCTTTTGCGATCTCCCGTGATACCACCTCGCTGGGTATGGCTCGCGGGTAGCGTTCATTTTGCCGGTGTGTCCAGGTGTATCCGGGTGCAAAGTTCGAGTGTTTCCCGATTCGGGAATATTTGTGCTATCAGGAGGTAGAGCTTCTGTGCTAAGTAATGAGAAAAAATACTCTCCATCCTGTATAGATCTACATAGCACGTCTCAGAGATTGGCGCTTGGAGTACAAAAGTCTTTTGGGCTGGGATGTGTGCTAAAGAAAAGATCCCAGCCCGTTAGAGACTAAGAACAGTAGCTAATGGTTTTCTAACTAAATAAGCCTTTGCATCCGTGTTATGAAAAATTGGGCGAAATCTATAAGTCGCCGTGAACTGTATTAAGAAGCAAGTCTGGCAGCCTATCCTTGTCCACCTATGCCGCGCATAGGTGTGCGCGACGTCAACCGGAGCAACGGTTGAGAAAAGGGGAGCCAGAGCATAATACACACACCTTTACTCGAACGTTCTTAACGTATTTCGGGGCACTCGGAGACCAATTTAAGTTCTTCCCGAAGTCTCTAACTCCCTACTCAGTAATTATAGCTTACTATACTTATAGTTTTCTTTCTACTGATAGCATCACACCAAAAATATACTAATGCCGTGTTGCAGGGGTTCCGCAGCTTGCGAGGAACGGCTCGACCGCGAAGCCCCTGCGTCGTAGGCAAAGTAAGATTAATGCCTCCACATAAAGAACAATAAGATTTGCCAGTAGATCATATTGGGGAAGCCAATTATGAAAGGTAGGTATGTTGAATCTACTAAGAATGATACCTGTACTAATAATAACCCCATTGCTGTTACAGATACTCCGAATCGGCTGAAGCCTTTGAGATTATTCCGGTTCTTCCATACTGCCCTCATATTAGGCATCACACTTGCTATAAAAAAAAGGTAAGCCACTGACATTATTATTTGAGATGTAGTGTTCATTGTACTATCTTTTTATCTTTTTCCTGTTTATCAATCTGTTCCTCAATCTCCTGCATCTCAAGCCTCTACAGGGTCTCGCGCAGCACTTCGATAACGCGCTGCCTGTACGATAGTTGCTCCGGGTAGGTATAGGAGAACCCGCGCCAGTACGGACGCTTGTGCCCTATTTTAAACTTCAGGCCGGTCATCTCTGTGGTATACTCGTCCGCGTTTATCTTCTTAACGACCTGATCGGCGAGGATATACCAGTGGTACATGCTGCCCACTGGCACACCTGAACCCACTGGCGCTGACTTCTGGCGGTGCTTCGTGGCCGTGAACTTCATCTGCCACACATCTGGCTCAACCTTCGTCTCTTCCCATACTGCGTTCAGGTAATTCCATAAGTGGCCGGTTCCGACGGTCATCCCTGAATACACCTTTCCATCATGCACCTTCACATCATTGTACATATATTTATCACCCCATAACGGGAAGAATATAAAAGAATCAGCGCCAGTAGCAATACAGACACCCGTGCTGACACTGGCCGCGGTGGGACAGGACTTCCGCCTTCATCGCTAGACATGCGCAGGCTTGGCGCTGACATCCTTTTGCGAGGCTCTGTGCGCTTATTCCGAACACGGACAGGTCGCGTTCAGAGACGCAGCCGGTACACTGGAATCCCGGTTCGCCACAGATCTCGGCGTCCGGAAAAAGTGACGCGAGCTCTTTCCGGCGCTGGAGAGGTAGATGAAAGGTGCTCTGGTTGGTGTTTATCCCTGCTTTTGCGAACCGCGCTCTTGCGTGAGGATACATGTCGAGAAAGGATATCCTGACCCGTGTTCGCTGCTCGGGTGGTGCTTCTGCGTGGAGGGTGCGATAGACGGCCTGCGCGCCGTTGATGCTTTCTTGCGTGTTCATGATTGGATCTATCCTGAGAACAACCCTGCGGGGAGATATCCGGCTGACGAGCGCGCGGAACTGCTCCGCTTGCTCTTGCCAGGACTGGACGCCGGGTTCCACTGCGCTCCCACCCTGTCCTGTGATCGTGGCGTGGACAATACAGTTGACTCTCTCAGCGCGGGAAATAAACTCAGGAGAAAGGTGCTTCGTGATCAGGACAATCCCGCTAAACATATGGGCTTTAGAGAACCATGAGAAGTCGCGCCCCGCGTCTCCTCTCTCTGTTATACCGATTCTTGTTTCCATAATTACCTCCTGTGCTTGAGTTCGCTTTCTGCTCGCTCTGCACGTCCTTGTGGGGGCCGGCTGAGGGAGTTATGGTTTCGCTGCAGTTCGGCGAAACCTTAACCCCTCAGACGGAGGGTAATCGTGTGCAGAGTAGAGCCGTGTTATGAGCAGCAAAAGATCAAGAAGTAGCTGAAGCTACCTCCTGAAGTTTCCTTATCCTGTCCTGTGACGCTGAACCCACGGCAGGCACAACGCGAGGGGCTTCACGCTGGAACTGCAGACCGGAACCTCTGGCGCGGACTGGCGTACCTGGAAGACAGGGCAGGGGGTGCCCCGCCTTCGTTGTTGCGGCATCCCTCTTTATTAGGTAGCCGTAGTAAGCTCTCTTCTGTCTGCCGAGCTCTGCCCGGTCCTTTGAGCGCTTGTGGTCCGCGCGGGTCTTGATAGTTGACATGCGAACGTGCTTACCCAAGGGAACCACGTAACCGTCCTTCAGCTCAACCTTGCACCCCACAGGCTTAAGGGTCGGAACCGTCTCCCAGCGGTAGAACGGCTTATCCTTTCCATCCGGGACAACGAGGATCTTGCGGTCGCGATGCGTGCTGCGGAAGATGAACGCGGGAACGAAGCCGCCGTCATGCCACATATTGGCGTTCTCCGGACTAGGCATGTCCTCTTCATCGCCGCCCATGCCGGCATCGAATGGTGTGACTAGAGCAGGTGTCCCATCGTCGTCGGGCATGTAACCTCCGTCCTTATAGTTATCAAGCTCGGACTCCTTGATTCTGGCGTCATCGCCCATGTATATCCTGCGCGGCGTGAACGGGTCTTCCATGTACGCGCGGTACTCCCAGGGCGCAACTCTGATGCCTTCATCAATTGCATCCATTACCGAATCTGGGTCGTAGTAACCCAGGTATCTCGAGCTGTCTCTGAACTTCGTGAGCCCCTTTTCAGTTCTGTGAATCCAGAAATCCGGGAGAGCGCCTTTCATGCTTACAGGCGGCTTCGGGGCTGTCAGAGCTCTGTCCGTTACCCGTACAGGCTTGAACTTGCACAGGTCTTCCATACCAGGGGCTAGCTTGCAGTGCTGGCAGCTCTTAACGTGCTCTAAGTAGCAGTATGGGTGATAAGTGGATGGGGTCATTTGACCACCACCGTACAGTGCTCACCGCAGATCTGGAGCGAACCCTGTATGCAGTCCTGGCATGTGGGTTCAAGGTCGGATATCCAGGCAAGCTCCCGGAGCTGTGTCTCACTATGGGCGAGCTCTTCAGCCAGGGTAAGATTCAGAATCTCTTGTTGTTCGATTGACGATTCTGCGGCAGGTGCGGCCGCTACGCTTATTGTACTTGTGTTTGACATAACTACCTCCAATTTACGAAAGACAACCGTGCGTGCGTCTCTCACCCGCGCGCGAGAACTGTCAGAGGGATTGTAAAACCGACTTTGGGAAGGGTTTGCGCTACTTCTATTCCGTCTGCCGCGCAGTTCGCGGCAGTCAAGACAAGTCTGCCACAGCAGACCGCAAACCCTGGTCTGGGACGCCGCGGGCTCGCGGCCATTATTCTACCGCCGCGCAGTTCGCGGCGGTCTGTCCGCAAAGTCGGTTTTATCTTCTGACAGTCCGGGATTCCAAAGGGGTGGATAGCCCCTTTGGTCGCGCCTGCAGTTCGGGCGCGAGGGTGGAGGGGCGTCCGTTCGTGTCGCTGCAGTTCGGCGACGCGAACAGCCCCCCCGGCGTATTATATTCCCGCCGCGCAGTTCGCGGCGGTCTTGCATTAGCGCTCCGCGCCACGCGTGATAGTTCACGCACCCAGTCTCGATATTATCTGTCCCAGGCTGGAATCTTCAGTATTGTAATTGAAGTTCGATATTACCTGAGCGCCTCTTTGCTTCTTTCTTGGCGCCAGAAGAAAGAAGTCGTGATTGAGCGGCGAAACGCTCACCCGCGGAGCGCGCCGCTAAGAAGAATAATGATAGAATAGTTATAATATAGTGATGAAATAATGATTAGAATAAAAAAGAGGGAAAAGAATAATAAATATATGGAAGTAATTATATTCTGATATCACCCCCTGAACTGCTTTCCTGTGTAATCGTCATGTGTTCACCGGACTATTCCTGTCGTAGCAATCGACCCGCAACGGCTGTACGTTCTGCGTCAGGTCGTTTATAGCTTCCTCTTTTGTCATGCCGTACCCTTTCACGTTCGGCCTTCCTTTTCTCCAGGCACGGAACTTTGCCTGCCTGAACCCGGCTCCCTGATCAATGGAGAATGGGTGCTCGAACTCGTCTGTTTTAAATTCTTCACTCATACGAACCTTCTTCCTTTACCCAGTCCAGCGTTGCTTGTATGATCGCCCTGACCGATTGCTTCTTATCAGCAGGGATTCCGAATAATACTCCGCTATCAGATCCGAATGCTGTGTATATGTGGTTAAACGCTTCGTCTACGTCTCTCATAACTCCTGCCCGCACGACGTTGTATGGATTGCGCCTAGGCCATCTATTATTTTTGATGTCATTTTATTTTCCTCCTTATTGACTGTGTGAACATCAGCTACTTATATAATGATAGACCACAACAGCAACGATTGCAGACACGATTATAAACACACATACGCCTGCAACTATAAGCAAACATTCGATTGTTCCTTTAAAATCTGTTCCTGATTCCATTAGTATCACCTCAATAAGTCGGGCATTTGTTGTAGCGCAGGTACATCCATGTGCGCCAGCAGACCGCGGACGGCCTTACCGTGCCGAGTGGCTGCCTTCCTGTTGTGAAGGAATAGCGCAGGTTGTGCGACTTGCGCCTTGTTAGCGACTTCATACTACCTGTGCCCAGTGCTTGATATCTGGGAACGTTCTATTGCATCTCTTTATCTCAGTTAGAGCATACTTATCTTCGATAGGCTGGCCATGCCCTGATGCGCCTGTTATTTTGCTTTTCCAGTTTATTATCATCATATATTATCTCCTTTATAAAAGGAGGTAGCAGCAGGCCGTGGCTGCCCGCTGCTCCTGCAGTTATGTCTCACTCTGCCCTCAGCTCACCCAGCCGCGGCTCGGTGCACATGCCTTCGTGCATTAGCGCCTTGACCGCAGATTCCCAGTCAACTTTGTTCGGGTCAAAGCCTCCTTCCTGCAGGACGCCTGGTATCTCACCGAAGCGCAGGGTCTTCTTCTCTTTCATCTTGTTGTAAATGCAGTCCTTCACCTTTACCAGCTCATCCTCTGGCTTCGCCTTCGGCGCTTCTTTCTTTGCGGGCTTCTTCTGTTTATTGCCCGCCTGCTTCTTCTCTTCAGGCTTTGCTGGCGACTTCTGTTCAGGCTCAGGCGGCTTCTGTTCAGGAGCAGGGGCTTTTTGTTCAGCCCCCGCGTCCTTCTGTCCATCCTTACCCTTCTCCTTCTCTGGCTCTGGCTGCTGAGGCAGCAGGCTCTTGACCGCCATATCCGCTATGTCAAGAAGTGCCTGCGGCGTGATACTCTCGTATATCGCCCTGGTCTTCTTTATCCTCTCAGCATCCGGGGTCGCTTTCATTTCCTTTACTCTGAGGAAGAGCTGCTGTGCCGCATCCACGATGAACGAGTTGCGTGCCGCGTCATCTACTTCAACGACCGTATCCGGCCTGATGCTGACAATTGCGCCCCCTTCAGGCTCATATATCGAGGGCTTTCCAACCACCGCGACTATGCAGGGGATTTCCATGTTCCCTATTATCTGTGCAGCTTCAGCCTGGTACTGGCCTGCGTAGACCATTATGCCGCCGGTTGGGTCGCTGATGCGCATTCTCCAGAACGGCTGGTCTGTGCCGACATCCTCTTTCTCTGTGGCGACGCCTATTATCATCACCTTGGAGACCGCCTCTCCTGACGGGGTGAGGAAGTACTGTGACTCATAAGGGTCGCCGCCGTTCTTATCGAGCTTGTGCGTTGTGTTCCGCAGCTCCGCAGCGAACATCTTGAATACCGGTGCTCTCCTGAACTCTCTTCCAGCTTCTCCTGCCATTTTAAACACCTCCTGCTATTGCTGTCTCGATTGAGTTCGTGAGCGTCGCTATTATTTCCTGTGTTGCTATGTTCGCGGGCTTTACCTCGTTCACGAGCATGACCTTTGAAGGCAGGAGCGAGCCTGTGATAGTGTAGTACCTGCCGACGACTTTGCCTTGTAGTATATCGGCTATTATCGCGGTATCGAGTGCTTCAGTTGCTATCTCCTTTGCTTTATCCAGGCCGATGCCGGTGAGAGATTCCGTGACTTCCTTGTTCATCAGCAGGTCTATGGAATCCGACCTGCCCAGGGGTGAGAGAACTCCCTTGATGCGAAGGTCATATACACCTTCCACTTTCCCGTGCTCGCCGCACATACCTTTCGAGAGCTTGCGGTTGCATTCAGGGCAGCGCTTGATCAAGCCTGAACCCGAGGAGAGTGCGGTGATTATACCGGTGACAGTCTCTGACTTCTGCTTGACCTCGATATCTCCTGAGAGCTCTGCGATTACAGTGTTCTTGTTCACTTTGACACTTACCTGGCCCTGGTATACCGATGTGACCACGTTGTTGAATAAGTAGCTCTTGCCTTCTACCAGCACCGGATGTTCTTCAGCTCCTTTGGCGAATATCGTGAACTTGGTAGTTCCCGTCCCGTCACCGATAAGCCCGGTCTGCGAGACCTTATCCGAGTTTGATTCCCATAGCTGCACGACTTTAGCTTCTAAGGAGATCCAGTTACCGTCTTCAGTCTTGATATCCCCTATCGGGATCACATCTGCAGGACCCTGGGTGCCTTTCATATCATCGAAGGAGATGTTGTGCGTTTGCCTGAAGAAGCTGATAATCGTTCTTATCGCTTCCTGGGGCTGCACCTTGAACTCTGTGATGAGCCTGTTCATTCTCTCTTCGATTTCCTTTACATCTATACTGACACCGGCTTTGCCGAACCGGTCTTGGATTTTCTTACTTTCTTCTTTTATGTTTACAGCCATTGTATGATACCTCCAGTTGATGGCTAATTTTCTTTGGAATAGTGATAAATAGCACACAGGTACCTAATCCATACTCCTCTAACAATTAGAGAAGCGAACCTTTCTAGCGATATCTCGTTGCCGTCTCATTGATATCTCCTGAGTGCTATAAATCACTATTAGAGGATATTTACCTCCACACATAAATAGGAGGCGGTGGGACTTAAACCCACCTTGTAGCCTATATTTATATAAGTCATAATTTACAAACAAAATCTATGATCACGCAAGGCTGATGATGGTTTAGGGCTTTGCCCGACCCTTGCGCAGTTCGCAAGGGGAAACCTTCATCAAGCCGCAGCGTCACGGCGTCACCCCCGCCGCTGTGGGAGCACACGTATGGACTCGCCTTCGGCTCGCCATACGTGGACGATCTGCTTTGTAGCCCATCAAGATTTTCTTCTCCTTTCATGATATGTACGGGCGTTTATCTCATCATCAGGGTCTAATCTTGTTAGTAAGTCTATTTCTTGCGATATAGGTTCATTTAATACCCACAAGAGAACGGCAATATCACCATAGCACATCATAGTATCTCTCATATAGCCACTGCGTAGCAGATGGTTCTTGTAATTCGGCTCGCCGTAACTTACACTTCTTGCCTGATCTTTTATAGATCTCATTTTTTCTTTTAGTTCTTCTATTCGTGCTCGTATCTCAGCTTCTGTCTTCATGGTCTCACGTCCCTTCCTTCATTGCATCACCCCAGTTAAGCGGGTTCATGTGCTCAAGCGCGAAGATCTCAGGCATGGGTACTTCAGGTAGACTTAGTTCCTTCCTGTATTCGTTGTGGCGGTGCCAGGAATACTCTGCCCACTCTATATATCGCTCCTGGTCTTTTTTGTTGCGTGGGTTGCACACGTACTTACAGTATTGTATGAAATCCCTTTTATGAGACTGCATGAAATACTCGAACTGCGCTTTCTTTTTGAGCTCGATGGTTTGCCATATCAGTTCCTTGTCTGCCTTGAACATCTTCTTTGCCGCGCGTAATGCGAATGCGAAATGCCCGTCACACCAGAAATGACCTTTTCCTATCGGTACATCGTCCTGGAATCCCATTTCCCATAACCTGTCAAACT
>JAQUNZ010000005.1:46783-62985 GCA_028717345.1 Candidatus Methanoperedens sp. | reverse complement strand
CAGATCTCTTATCATAAACCATTCCTCCGTTTCGATCATAGTCTCCAATCCTGGGATTTATACCCAAGATTGTCAACTGGGGATTTTTAACCCGGAGAAAGTGGGGAAAATTAGACCGGTGCTGACAGAATTTATGAATCTGATTGGGAATGGTTAATGAATCATCGCACAAGCAAAGAAAAATCAATTCCTGAGGTTATTAGTGGTTTGATTCGATTTAAAAAGGAATCGGATGCCCGAAAATAAGTCATGGTATACCCACACAATCCAATGGCTTTTACATTGAGCCAGACAGAACGGATTCTGGACAGGATAAACTTTATTATAAAAATAACAATCACCTGAGCATATGCTCAGGTTGAGCAGTTGCCGCAGATATATTCCTGCGCCCCATACGTATTCAGGTCAAATTCAAACCTCCCTTCTCCGCACGACTCGCACACTTTCCTCTTCATTACGATTTCTGGTATTTCTCTTGTCTCCATGTATATCACCTATCTATAATGATTATTCATTGTATTTAAAACTTATCATTATTAATAATGATAATCTTGGCAAATCGCTCATCCTTATATTCTCATGCGGCATAGCACTGGGCATGGCAAGCTACCAGACTATAGTAAAGGATGTAATAAAGAGATCCGATATCCTTCTTGAAGTAGTAGATGCCAGGTTCCCGGACGAGACACGAAACAGCGAGGTCGAACTCGAAATAACCCGTTCAAGGAAACCGTTCATAATAGTCATAAACAAATGCGATCTTGTATCAAAAGAGACACTTGAAAAAACCAAGATACGCCTGTCAAAAATTGCGCCAACTGTCTTTATATCAAGTAAGAACAAGTTCGGAACAACGATGTTAAGACATAAGATCCTTGAGACAGCAGCCATAAAAGGGCGTGATATACTGGTGGGTTCAGTCGGTTATCCAAACACAGGTAAATCATCGGTGATCAATGCCGTGAGCGGGAGACACAGCGCAGGCACGTCCTCTATATCTGGCCACACAAAAGGAGAGCAACTTGTGAAAGCAGGTTCGCGGATCAGGTTCATAGATACGCCAGGGGTGATACCGTTTGACGAGAACGACGAGACCATACTTGGACTTCTTGCAGTAAAGGATGCTACACACCTTAAGAACCCCGCTGTTGTGGCGATGAAAATAATTGAGAAATTTTGTGAACAAAACAAGAATGCTCTGGAATCATTTTATGATATTAAAATAGAGGGTCAGGATTCCTATGATGTGCTTGAGCTCATTGGCAAACAGAGCAACTACCTCCAGAAAAAAGGTGAGGTGGATGAAATGAGAACGTCAGTCAGAATAATCAATGATTGGCAAAAAGGATTTCTTATGATCTAGATAGATTACCTTCAAATATTTTGGCTCAAATTCTTCATATTTTATTTAAGTTTAATATTGATCAGTATGATCCACGCTGCGCTAATGATCCCCCCGATCAGTACGGTAATCAGGTCATCAACATGCAGAACGGAAAAATGGAAAAGTTCTCTAAATGTTGGGACATATAGTACCATTACAAGTGATAGAAGCGCCCCTCCTACCACAATCCATAATGCCCTGTTATCAGAATTGAATTTTTTTAATATACTCCCTTCCAATGACAGATTTGAAAATATCAACATCAGATTGGCAAATACGAGCATAGCAAATGTAATCGTACGCGCTTCGTCCGCTCCCTTGCCCAAATATAAAGCCAAAAGAAACACTATCAAAACAAAAAATAGCACGCTCAGTCCCTGAAACAGGCTTCTGATCAGACTTTTTCTGTCAAATAACTTATCCTTAAGATTGCGGGGCGGTCTATCCATGATATTTTTCTCCTCTTTTTCAGCCTCAAAGACCACTGAACAAGCAGGGTCTATTATCAATTCAAGAAAAGCAATATGCGCCGGCAAAATAATTAGAGGTAACTCAAAAAGAATCGGAAATAGCGCCAGACCTGCAATGGGCACATGAACTGAAAAAATATAGGAAATTGCTTTCTTGAGGTTATCAAATATCCTTCTCCCGAGCCTGACAGCCTCGACGATGGATGAAAAGTCATCGTTGAGCAGGACAATAGCCGACGATTCACGAGCAACATCAGTGCCCCGTTCTCCCATTGCGATACCGATGTGAGAAGATTTCAGCGCAGGAGCATCATTTACCCCATCTCCTGTCATGGCAACCACTTCACCATTCGCTTTCAAAGCATTAACGATCGCCAGTTTTTGTTCCGGCACGATCCTGGCGAAAATATTTGTTATCTTGATCTTTTCCTTAAGCTCTGCCATGCTCATTTGAGCAAGTTCAGGGCCTGTAATAATCCTATCCGGATTTTTCAAACCAATTAGACTGGCTATGTGCCTGGCAGTTCCGGGAAAATCCCCGGTTATCATAATGACCCTCATTCCTGCCGTGTAGCATTCAGACACTGCCGCCGGGACAGAAGAGCGAACCGGGTCTGTAAAACCAAGCAATCCGATAAATTCAAACCTGAAATCATGCTGTGAATCAGGCAAACTTTCCGCAGGAAAGATGGAACGAGCTACACCAAGAACCCTCAAGCCATTATCTGCCATCATCTGCACACGTGATATCAGCTCTTTTTTCTGCACTTCATCCAGATGGCATAGGTCTATTATTGCTTCTGGTGATCCTTTTGCAGCGATTACATGCCTTCTCCTGTCGTTTGATTCCCATACATTCGACAATGCCAGAAGGTTTTTGGAGAGAGGATATTCCCTGACAAGTTTCCAGTTTTGATGAACATGATTCGAATTTGAAAGAAATTTTTCTGTGCCATTTTTTATTTCCTTCTCGACCGGGTCAAAAGGATCCACCTGGCTTGCAAGATTGCCAAATTCAAGCAATTCATGGAAATTTTCTGGTAGCTGCAGGTGTCCATTCTTAGCTACATCATAAAATTCAGCCCCGGAAAAAAGGGAACTCAATATCATCCGGTTCATTGTAAGAGTTCCTGTCTTATCCACACATAACACAGTAGCGGAGCCAAGTGTTTCAATAGCAGGCATTCTTCGCGTCAAAACCTGTCTTTTTGACATGCGCCATGCCCCCATACTCAGGAAGATCAGCAGGACAACGGAAAACTCTTCAGGAAGAAGTGCCATACTTAAACTCACTCCGGCCAGTAATCCATTTAACCATGCCCTGTCCCCTTCCAATGTTACTCTGGTCATTCCGTAAACGATCACTACAAAAACACACAATATTATCCCGATTATAGCGAAACTACGTACAAGGTGTGAAGTCTCTTTCTTAAGCAGTGTCTCTTCCCGGGTGATCGTTTGCAGGGCTTTCCCAATTTTTCCCATTTCGGTGTGTATTCCGGTCCCTGTTACTTTCGCCATCCCGTGACCCTGGACTACCAGTGTACCTGAGTACACGAATGGCATATCATCCCCACCCGGATTTGTGGGACTGGTTTTTTCATCCCATTCTGATTTTCTAACAGCCAGCGACTCACCTGTAAGCATGGATTCGTCTACAAGAAGGTTTGAACAAAAAAGCACGACGCCATCCGCGGGGATACGGTCGCCTTCTCTTAATATAATAATATCTTCCCTGACTACCTCTCGCCCCGGAATACGTCTCTGCTTTGCGTCCCTTATTACAAGTGCCCTGGGACTTGAGAGGTTTTTTAAAGCTTCTAATGCCCTTTCACTTTTTTGCTCCTGATAAAAGGTTATTCCTACTACGACGATCACGAAAAAGAGCAGCATCAAAGCGTCATTTAATTCTCCCAGTACCAGATAAATGAGTCCTGAACCTAAAAGGAGTAACAGCATCGGCTCAAATAAAATGTTGATCAGAATGGTAAAAATACCCTGTTTTTTCTGGGATGGAAGTTCGTTATAACCTTCTTCACCCAATTTTCTGGAGGCATCCTCTTCTGAAATGCCGGTAATATTTTCAATATCGAAATTTTTTTCCATATATCAATTTTCTATTTTATCGCCCCAACATCAGGAAAACCCTGCCTCTGCCCGGTACCAGCCTCGTGCTGCAATTTTTCCTGGTGGAACAATAACTTAATAACATTCTGTGCATGTTCCCGGGTGCGCCTCTCCATGAGCCATGCCAGTTCCTTATCATCTTTTGCTTCATCCTCATGAACAAAGACCTCTATGATATGGGTGTTCGTCATTAGCTGCGCCTGGATTATCCCCTGTGAAGCTTCATGGGCGCACATTTTGTCGATCTGCTGCGAGCCGGGCATTCCAAGAGCCATGACTATATCGCATTTTTTTTCCTCGATAAGTTTCTTGCAGGCAACAGGCAGGTCTTTTACTCCCGGCACTGTATAGCGTTCAATCTGAATGGATGCGCCTTTTTTAAGCTCATCGATTGCTATTTTTCCCATGTTGATGCGGGAGAAGGTGGTATCTGCGATTCCGACTTTGGGCATATCAATTGATTATTCAAGATTATTCAGGGTTTATTCCTTATTTCAATAAGAGTCTGATTGATCTTGAAAGCGAGTAATATGATCTCAGCATATACTCTGATTAACAAAGGTCCGAATATAATAATCAGAATTCCAACCAGGATTTTTTCTGCACCTCTGTAATAACTGTTGTTAATACCATCAATTATCCCTGCCAGACCTACAAGAACCACAATTACCAGACCGAGTACATATAATATCTTTACTATGACCGGAGTGATCATTTTTTCAAAATCTGTATCCAATACATTTCCCATTAAAATCACCAAACCTTATAAACTAATGTCATGTATTAAATATCTTCCTCAAACCGATAATTCTATTAATAATGTAAGTAATCAGAACCAGAACTATGGAACTCCCGAAAGAATACGATTATAATGCTATCGAAGAAAAATGGATGAATACATGGCAGGATTCCATGTTCTACTTTGACTGGAACTCTGAAAAACCCCAGTTCATAATCGACACGCCACCACCGTATCCAACGGGGAATTTCCATATCGGCAATGCGCTTAACTGGTGCTACATCGATTTCGTGGCACGATACAAGAGAATGCGCGGGTTCAATGTTATGTTCCCTGAAGGCTGGGACTGCCATGGTCTTCCAACAGAGGTCAAGGTGGAAGAATTGAACGGCATCACAAAGAGCCAGGTCTCGCGCGAGGAGTTCCGTCAAATGTGCGTTGACCTGACTACAAAGAATATCGAACGAATGCGAAAAAGCCTGCGCCGTCTGGGATTTTCCATTGACTGGAGCAACGAGTACATTACGATGGATCCATCGTATTTCGGCAAGACCCAGGCGTCTTTTGTGAAGATGTACGAACGCGGGAACATATACCAGCAGAACCACCCCGTAAATTGGTGCCCGCGCTGTGAAACAGCCATCGCTTTTGCTGAGGTGGAATACGATGCAAGGGACACTGTTCTTAATTACCTTAATTTTGACAAACTCCAGATAGCTACGACAAGACCAGAGCTTCTCGCCGCATGTGTAGCTGTCGCGGTGAACCCGGATGATGTCAGATACAGTAAATACGTGAACACCGAGGTCAAAGTGCCTGTTTTCGGACATAAGGTCAAAGTTATTGCAGATAAAAGTGTTGACCCAACTTTCGGTACCGGTGTTGTGATGATCTGCACTTTCGGAGACAAGCAGGACGTACGGTGGTGGGTTGAGCATAAACTACCCCTTCGAAAAGCTATCGACAAAACTGGCAAAATGACCGGAATTGCAGGAAAATACGCTGGAATGAGCACGGATGAATGCAAGAAAGCGATAATAGAAGACATGAAAATTGCAGGGATCTTGTATAAGCAGGAGAAACTCGACCAGAACGTAGGAGCGTGCTGGCGCTGCAAAACCCCTATAGAGATACTCTCTGAGAGGCAGTGGTTCGTGAAGATTGTCGCAGAGGACATACTTAACACAGCGAAAGAGGTCACCTGGGTCCCGGATTACATGAAAGTAAGGCTTGAGAACTGGACAGGGACAATGGAATGGGACTGGTGCATCTCAAGGCAGAGGATCTTCGCAACGCCAATACCTGCCTGGTACTGCGCAGAATGCGGAAAAACAAAGGTCGCAAAAGAAGAATGGCTGCCTCTTGACCCAACGCAGACATCGCCTCCTGAGGCGTGCGAATGCGGCTCTACAAAATTCAGGGGGGAGGAGGACGTGCTTGATACATGGATGGATTCATCCATTTCTGCCCTCCACGTTTCAGGATGGCTTTCAGACAAACCGCTCCTGCTTCCAGCGCAGCTTCGCCCGCAGGGTTATGATATTATTCGAACATGGGCTTTCTATACTATCTTGAGGTCAAAAGCACTGCTTGATAAAAAGCCGTGGGATACCATTCTGCTAAACGGCATGGTGCTGGGAGAGGACGGGCACAAGATGAGCAAGTCCCGCAACAACTTCGTGGTGCCGGAAGAAGTAATGAAGAAGAACGGAGCAGATGCTTTCAGGCAGTGGGCTGCCATAGGAGGAACGACTGGCTCGGACATTATTTTCAGCTGGAAGGACGTGGTCGCAGGCTCGCGATTCCTTCAAAAACTATGGAGCATAGTGCGATTTTCCATGCCACATATCTCGGATGAACCTGCGCCATATACACCGATCGACCTGTGGCTTTTGAGCAAGCTCAACAGGCTGGTAAAAGAATGCACGGAAAAAATGGACGCTTACCAGTTCGATGAGACATTCAAAGCGATACGCGGGTTTGCCTGGGAGATCCTTGCTGACAATTATATAGAACTTGCAAAATCGCGGCTATACGGCGACGGGGAAGGAAAGAGAGCCGCACAGTACACGCTTTTTATTGCGATCGATACATTAACACGTCTTCTTGCGCCCTTCCTGCCGTATTTTTCAGAAGAGATATATTCCCATATAAAAAATGAAAGCGTCCACCTTGCGCCGTATCCTCAGGCAGATGAGTCGCTGATCAATGCTGAAGCAGAGGCTACAGGTGAACTGATTAAAGAGCTCACTGCTGCCATTCGCCGCTACAAATCCGAGCACGGAATGGCATTGAATGCAAAACTTGCAGGTGTTGAGATATATTCAACCATGGAAGATGCGTCTGATATTGCAGGGGCGGCTAATTCCGAAGTCATACTAAAAACAGGGACTCCTGACTTTGAAACGGTTCCAGCTGCGCTAAAACCTAATATGAAAGTGCTTGGGAAAACATACAGGAGCAGGGCGAAATCAATTGCAGAAGCACTTATGAGCGCTGACCCGAAACTTGCCATCTCAGGGCGCATTGATTTTACCGTTGATGGTGAAGACATAACTCTTGATAATTCTTGTTTCACTGTCGAAAAGGAGAGGCTCTTAAAAGGAAAGGCTGTGGATGTCCTTGAAGTGGGAAGCACGTTAATAGTGATATCACGAGAATAACTTATTTATGATGCCCAGGTGCATCTTTCATCTTGTTGTGCTCGATCGCGGAATCTATAAGTTTACACCAGTAATATGCCAGTATCACCAGTAAAGCTACTACTGCCAGTCCCATTAGATTAAAGATAATGTTCATCTCAGGAGCCAGCAGATTTTTGTCAAGTAGCTCAGAGAGTTCCATTATCCTTCGCAAGACCATGAATGCCCCTGTGATGAAAATGAACACCCAGTTCCTGATAAGGAAATTCTGGTCAAGAAATACTCTTGCTTTCAATACGTTCATGTCCACCTTCTTCCAGACCAGCCATATCTTCAGGACAAAAAAGAACCCGACAAATCCCGTAATAACTGAACAGGTAACAAGGATAATATTTATCGCATTGTCCATGCACATGTATTATAACTGTTCGATTAAATAATTTTCCTTTTTTTTGCCATCTCAGAAAAGTTTATAGTGAACCGAACCCTATTGACATTAGGTGAAATAATGACCTACTCAAGCGAGATACATGTTACAAAAACCATAATGAACGAATTCATGGATGATTTTATTGAGAATATTCTTGACACGGATATTGTAGTTGTGGGTTCAGGACCTTGCGGCGCCACAGCAGCAAAATACGCTGCAGAACTGGGGCACAAGACCGTTATGATAGAGAGGAATATCTACGGCGGCGGCGGTATGTGGCAGGGAGGTTTTCTCCTTCCCAAGAATACAGTAATGGCTCCTGCGAACAAGATACTTGAAGAGTGCGGCGTAAGGCTCAAGGATGCAGGAAACGGGCTATATGTCTGCGATTCCTTCGAGATGGTCTCAAAGATGCTGGCAAGCGCATGCGATGCTGGCGCGAAACTACTTAACTCCACAAATGTTGAAGACCTTGTGCTCAAGGAAGACCATGTCGATGGCGTTGTCATCCAGTGGTTCCCTGTTCAGCAAATGCCCAAGTTCATCACCTGCATGGACCCAATAGCAATAAGGTCAAAAGTCGTGATCGATGCTACGGGACATGATTCTTTCCTTGTAAAGCGCCTGAGCGAACAGAGGCAGGACATCCCGGTGCCAAAGGGCTGCGGCTCACTCTGGGTTGACGAGGCTGAAAAGCAGACCGTTGAACTTACTCATGAAATATATCCCGGACTGATCGTGGCTGGCATGTCTGCTACATCAACATACGGCGCGCCACGCATGGGACCGACATTTGGAGGAATGCTGCTTGCCGGAAAGAAAGCAGCTGAGCTTGCGCATGAGAAGATAATGGGGACTAAAGTAAAAAGTGCAGGCAAAGCCTTGAAAATGGGACATCATAATGTCCTTGTGACCGAATAAGGCTGAAACATATCATCGGGGCAAATGCCCCATTTTTTATACTTCTATCTTTTTATAGTACGACCTCTAATTCTTATTAGTGGAGGTAAGAAAGTCCTCAAAAAAAGTTATGCCAGAGGAGAGATAACTAAAGAAGAGTTCGAAGAGAAAAAGAAGGATATCCAATGAACTAACTGAAACTGGCGATGATCCAATTAAACAGAAAGTTTATTTAATCAATAAAGACAATAATATATTATATGATTCGCCAGCGATTCGTTCTTGATACCAGCGCTCTCACAGATTCACAGACGCGCGAACTTGAAGGAGGGGGCACGCTCTGCGTCACCATGGGCGGCATCCTTGATACCATAGCAGAAGCCCGCCTGCACCTGGGTATAAGCTGCTACATCCCGTTCCCATCTGTATATAATGAGATGAGGGACTTTGCAAAAAATAACGGCTGTGGCGATGAAACCCTTGCAAAGATCGATACCTGGCTTGTGAAAAAGACACCAGACAGGTACGAGGTGAAGATACCCTCAAAGATATTCTACGATTATGTGGATTTCATGCGCGGGCGCATCAATAAGGGAATGGACGTGGCTGAGGAGGCGATATGGGACGGTGCGACCGAATGCCTGTTCCGCACTACAAAGGCAAAGACAAAACACGAGATAGAGCCAGAGATAGAGCGCAATGTCATAGGCGAGATCATCAGCAAGTTCAGGGACAAATACAGGGGTGCATTGCGTTATGGTATTCTTGACAGCGCGCCTGATATCGATGTGCTGCTGCTTGCAAAAGAGCTTGATGCCGCAGTGGTGGCAAGTGACATGGGCATCCAGAAGTGGGCAGAGCAGTTGGGGCTTCGCTTCGTGAACGCAAAGTCGTTCCCTGCCATGATAAAAGAATACCTGAAGCGAACTAAACCAGATAATGCTGCCAGTATGATATAATATGCTTTATTTTTATATAGCTGCATTCGGGTTCCTATCGATCATGTTCCTGACCCTGCGGGATATACGCATATACCACCGCACAAAGATAATATCTTACAGGAAAGGTGCGCTGAAGGGGATGATAGCCGGCGCGCTGGCGATAATCGGGATGGGTGTCACTATAGAAAATCCACAGATAGGGCTCACAATATTACTCGTTGCGGTTTATGTCAACAGGAAAGGCACGCGTGAGGATGTGTTCGGAGATGCGCCGGTGATAAAGAGGGTACTGGGGGAGACAAAGATCAAGAAGTGAAAATAATAATTACACTTGGTTTATCTTCTGGTTGATCGTCTCCATTTTTCATGATTAACCTTCCAGTTCTCATAATTTTCTCTAAAAATGGTCTCGTCTGGTAATAATTCCATGGCTTTACTATACGCATTGAGGATGTCACTTTCCGGGGAGCGCAGCCGGCTCAAAGTTCTTGCGAGGTCAAACCAGCACCATGCAGTTCTGACTTTATCATCAGATAATTGTATGGCTCTACGTAATAATTCAGCCGCTTCTTTATTCAAACGATCTCGAACATAGCCTCGCTCCATATAAGCTAATTTCATTTTCGTTTGTGCATATTCATGTACAGCTTTTTGATCCTCACGAAGTATATCAAAATTTGAGGCAAAAACCTTGTGTGCTTCTCTAAATCTTCCCGCTCTTTTATACAATATTGCCAGTTCGATAAGTTCATCGCCAGTCGTTGGAGACGGTATATCTTGAAGTATTAGTGATGCTTTCGAAGGATTCTGGCTATCTAAATATGCTCTAGCCATTGCAAGAAAAAGTAGATGGCGATCAATCAGCTCAGGATTGTTTTTATTCTCATTGAACATATGTTCTGCTGAGGCTGAATCTCCAAGGCTTGCTTTATATTCAATAAGCTGACCGATTATCGCCCCAGATGTCGGAACCTTTTTTAAGGCTTGTTCCAGGTTCGCCACTGCACCTTTTCTATCACCGGTTGCCCATAGATGGGCACTATTGCGTAGAGAGTGAATTACAACATACTGGGGATGTGCAGGTAAAATGACACGGAAATAAGTTCTTCCAGTGTCAAATTCGAACTTCGGCTCAGGTGAACCATTTTCTCTCATTTTCCTGCGTATTTTTGGTATTCCTGTGCCTCGTCCTTCAGCAAGGTCAAGTTCTTTAAGGAACTCTCCAATTCTCCTGTTTCTACTCTGAACCGGTGGAACGGTTTCACCTGCCTGCAAATGATGCATTTCAATACCTTGAACCGGTCCAGGGTAACTTATTATTTCCATGCGATCAGGATATAAATATACCTTTATAGGTTCGCGAATTTCATAACTTCTATGATATACCGCATTTACCAGAGCCTCTTCCATAGATTCATAAGGAAAAGCGACCGCTTTATGGGCTTCTGCCTTTCCAGGGATTTTTTTGATCATTGAAGTGCTGAAACTGTTCAAATAATCAAGTGCCTGTCTTAATTGAAAGTGAATCGGACCTCGGAACACTTTTTCTTCGATAAGGTCTCCTCCGGCATCATCACCAAATTGAACGATTTCTATCTGGATTCCGGGGAAATATTGTTCAGGATTTTCTGTAAAAAAAAGTAAAGCCACATTTTTTGGAGCTTTATGGCTGTTCATAGGTGAGAGGATTTTCATATATTCATATAAATCTCGATCTGGTAAATTTACCTCCGGTGCAACCAGGTCACTTCTGATATCGGCAAGATATTTTCTAACCAGAGATGGAGATATTACATCAACAAGAGCCGTAATGTTTCGTCTATCATCGAAAGGTACTTTTGCAGTCATTTGTATTAGCTGCGTTAAATTATCTCCTTGCGCCTTGACAGTTTCACTTCCTTGACGTATAAAGTAGACTTTGGGGCTGCCTTTTTGCAAAGTTTCAGGGGCTTGATACGGTCTCAATTCCCCACCCAGAACCCAGATTACCATAATTTGTTTTCCCTGATATATTTCAGGTGACATTACTGGTTGATACTCTGGATCAATATGCTTACACTTACCCCGGATTTGTTTTTGTATCTCTTCTAAATTTTGATCTTCTAATCCGTATGGAGGGAGAACCGCTTGTCCGTTGATATCTTCAATACCCAGAATGATATACCCACCGTTCAAGTTATAGAAATCGTTTGCAAAAGCACAGATACAATGAATTACTTTTTCTAAAATAGGTTCAGACCAGGTTTTTTTAAATTCAAGCCTGACAGATTCTACTGATCTGGCATGTATCAAATCTTCAAGATTTATGGGTAATAACTTCATTTATATGCCTTTATTAACTACTTTCAATACATTAATACTTTGGACATTGATACGACCCATCCAACTTTTTAATGTGCGAAATACTGTTTGATCAGCAATTTCCAGATAAACCACAAGAGTACTATGAAAGTTGCTATCAAAACAATTATCTGGTAAGGTCCTTTCTCAGGTTCTATTACAGCGGATTCACTTTCCATCACTTTGAAAGATATTGAACTCTCAACGCCCCATTTATTTTCAAGCTCCATGGCTCTTACAGATATCAGATGTGTGCCTGGTTTTAATCCTGAAGTATCTATTTCAGCTATGATCTCTTCCACCTGCCCATCAAACGAACCATCAAGAGCTGACATACTAAATGCTTTATCAGAATAATCAATATGATATTCCGCTCCTTTGATCCTCATATTGAATCCCGCAACCGCCGTAGCGCTAATGGTGATCTTATCCCCTTTTACAACCTCATCTTTGGAAATGGACAGGTCTTTTATCCCTGGAACCACATTGAACCTGAATACTTTATGAGTATTCTCAACATGGCACCGTGCACAGTTCTCTAAGGCACTATGTTTTTCATCCCCTATGCGAGTCGCATTGAACGTATTATCCAGCCCAACATGACATGACTTACAATTTCTGGGATATTTAAATGAGATCGGATGCCGCAGCGGCTCTTTGCCATCCCCGTGACACGCCCAGCATGCCTTATTCTTATCATCCACACTGCTTATTGAATCTTTGTTAACAGGCTTATGTGACCCGAGCTCTATCCCTGTGTGGCAGGAGACACAATTCGGTCCTCCATCAACACCATCATGCAATAGGGGCGCATGCATGCTGGAAGGTATCCTGCCTGTAAGGAAGGTGTCATTTTCCCAGAGCCAGCTTGCATTATATCCATAAATGCTCGTGTTCTCCCTTACTGATCTTATTTCAGGCGACATGGCAAGGATATCTGTTAAAACTACCATATTTGGCTTATTCTGAAGTATCTCTGGCACTCTCGCCCTGAATATGGTAATATTATTCTGCTTTTGTCCCGGATAACTTACACTTATCTCATATTCAAGTACCCCATCTCTTCTAACAACATCCTGATATGTCTTATTACCTATCTCAAGTAAGAATAATGCAGAATCGCTATTCGTAGAAATATCTTTCAACGTGAGACGCAGGTCTTTTCCAATATCCCAGGTCTCCCCTTCATACATGCTCTTTCGACTTCCGCGTTCTATATCTGTAAATGAATCCCTGGGTGTTTTATTGGCTAATATCTTCAATGCCTGCTGTTCATCATATTCCTGTATGTCTGATGAATTAAATAATATATCTGCGAAATATATTTTTTCATTTACCTTATCGATTACATTATATTTATGCCGGTCGTTCCCTACAACATAATGGCAAAGATAGCATGAAGTTGTTTTATTTTCAGGATGAACCCGCTTTATTCTCCAGCCGTCGAATTGAATAAAGGTATCATTATCAGCCAGGAACATTTCTGAAACATTCAGTATAATGACAGGGGTTTTGAATACATTATTATCAACCATCATTGTTTCTTCGTAAGTGTACTGTCCGATATTTACTAATCCCTCATCTACCAGAGTATCGTAATGGTACAATTCAATAGCGGCACTACCTCTTTGTTTTGAAACACCCAGTACTTTCAGCCTGTATCCCAGACCAAGTTCTACGAAATCCCCTTCGCGAGCAGTAAATTTATTCCTTCCATGAATATCCCTGTTCATTTCGATAAGAGCTGTCCTGTTCTTATTGACCTCTATGGCATTTCCCCATGTCTGCGCATTATCTTTATCAAGATGACAGTACAGGCAATTAATTGAGTCTATGAGTCTATCTTTTGTTGCATAATGCGACACAGATGCATTGAGATTATTGCTTTCTGCACTGAGACTGTTGGAATGGCAGGCTTCGCATGAATCTACAGTCGTAACATTATAATTCAGGACTCTATTTTGATTATCATTAAGTTCAGCATCCTTGAAATGAGAATATATCATTGGGGCTTTATAGGACTGTGCCAGAGAATGACAGTCATTGTTACTGCATCTTCGCGGGTTTGTGTAATTCAACGGATGCCCTGAGGGTTCTGTCCCATCTCCATGACATGCCCAGCATGCCTTATTGATCGGATCTACTGCTGTGGTATTGAGTGCATCACTATTCAGGTTCTTATGCACAGCAGATTTCATGGACGCGGATGAGATCCTCTTATCAGAAGGTGCTCCTGTTCCGGTTTCATCATGACAGCTTATGCAATTCGGTCCTCCGCCGCCTTCACTTACAGCATGTGAAAAGTTCAAAGTGGTTTCCGGATAACCTGAAAGAGCCGCACCATGACAGTTCTTGCATACACTGTCATTGTAGCCTGTAAAATTGCTGTGGTTATAGAAGGCTGTTCCATCCGTCGAATTAAGACTTGAATCGGTTATTTCAGGAGGAACAGGATTCAGAATAGTTCCATTATATTGAGATGCACTTGAATAATGGCAGTTCACACACCAGGTGGAATTGGCAAGACCTGCATTATTGTAAGTGTTCGAACCTCTTACCGAGGTTATGTTCCCAAGAAGTCCTGTTGCCCTGTGCACCTGGCTCTGATGGCAGTAATAGCATGCTGTTAAAGCAGAACTGTTATTCCAATAATTTCCCCATTTCATTCCCGAAGATGGATCTGATGAATGTCTCAAGATACCGGGGATCTGGGGGGCACTGCTGAAGTTTGCCAATAATGTCTGGTGACAATTCGTACAGTTGACTGCGGTTGTGTTTATGGTGTTCCAACCTGATCCATCGTTCTGGAGGTATCTTACAGGATGGATGCTCCTGCTGGTATTGAGATGGCACTGCGTGCAATTAATTGTACCATTATGCCTGACTTTTGTACTATGACAAATGGAACAATAACTGGAATTGGGCAAAGACAATGAAGGCTTATTCAGCGTGCTATTATGTATTCTTCCTGAGTCATGGCAGGTGCTGTTCGCACATAATGGTGTTGCTGCACTGTTAACTGAATGGTTGCGTATGGACTTGTTATTGGAATCAATGAAGGGGAACACTGTACTTGAATTGTTGTGGCATGAATTACAATAGTCGTTCGTGCCCTGGATCGGATAATCTGTTCTCTTTCTGCCGTAATGGCTAGTGCTGTTATTGCCGCCGTTGGTTCCGGCATATACACTGCCCGCTCCATCCGGGTCAAAGCTGCCCAGCATCATCTCGGACAAGTTATGGCAGACATAGCACGATGTTGCTGCTGCGGTTGTTATACTCGTTCCATTCCAGTAATGCTGGCTCACGTTCAGGATGCTTGTGGGTGTGAAGTTCAGATTCTGCCCTGCGCCCTGGATATGGCATGAAGTGCAATTGTATGGATTTTTGTAATTTGCCGGATGAACCGTGCCTGGTTCACTGCCATTTCCATGGCATGCCCAGCATTTGAAGTTTGATGATGGATAACCTGAAGGAGAGGATGTACCACTGTTCAGATTGCTGTGAATGCCGTTATTCATTGCTGTGGAATTGATGAGCCTTCCCGCACCGGCTGAGCCACCTACATCATGGCAATTTGTACAATTCGCTCCTCCTGCAATTCCTGTTCCTGCGTTATGGCTGAAATTTAAAGAGGTTGCACCTGAATTGAGATTGTTATTATGGCAGATTTTACATGCATTGTCATCAAAGCCTGAACTGAAATAGCCTGAATGGTTCACAAAACCTGTTCCATCTCTTGATGCTGCTGGCACTGAACCAGTGAGGTTCATTATTTCTGGGGGCACTGGATTGAATAAATTCCCTTTATAATTGTATTTTCCTGATGGCGTTCCTCCGTTGTAGTGGCAGTTGGCACACCAGTAACCGCCTGTGAGACTCTGCCTGACCGTATTTGTCCCTTTTATCAAAGTGATGTTGCCAAGACCTGAAGAATTATGGTATGCTATTGTTCCATGACAGTAATTACAGGAGCTCTGCTGGCTTGTATTGTCCCAGAATCCTGACTGAGTTGCGTTCCACATGGCACCTGAGTATGTATTGGTGGTGTGGTTCATTGGAGTTGGAATCCGGGGGGCTGTGCTGAATCCTGACATGGTATTCTGGTGACAGTTGGTACAGTTGACTGCACTGGTGTTTGTGGTCTGGAAGGAACTGTTTGCCTGAAGGTATTTTATGGGATGGATGGTATCTCTGCCTGAACTGTTGATGTGGCATGACGTACAGTT